>JAUHYN010000637.1 GCA_030426505.1 bacterium
GTAGAGCGTCCCTGAGAAGCTCTTCTTTCGTCGGGTTCGGGGGGTCGGCATCGGGGACATTCGTTTTCGAGTCAGGCGTGGACGTACGGCGCGAGCACGCTCTCGGTGTCGAGCACCAACAGCAGGCTGTTCTCCAGCTTGTAGACGCCGCTGACGACTTCGCGGGTGACGGGGTTCAGAGTGCGGGGCGTCCGCTCGAACGCGTCTTCGCGCGCGTCGATGACGTCGCCGATCTCGTCCACGAGGAGCGAGACCGAGTCGTCGTCGTTGCGCAGGACCACGTTCATCGGCATCCGCGGACCCTCGCGCGGGGGCAGCGTGAGGCGTCGACGCATGTCGACCGCAGTGACGATCTGCCCGCGGAGGTTCATGAGTCCGGAGACGACGCCCGGGGCGCGCGGGACCGGCGTCATGGGCTGGAACCGCAACACCTCTTGCACGCCGAGGACGGGGACTCCGAAGTGGAGGCTGTCGACGAAGAAGGTGCAGAACTGACGGTCGTGGCTCATGCGGCGGCTCCTCCCTGGCCGGCGGGGCGATACATCGGGACGTTGCAGGCCGCGATGGCCGACTCCACGTCGATCACGTCGGTGACGTGTTGGTTGATGACGACGGACCCGACGACGGCGCCGCCCGATTCGAGGCGGTGGATCACGAGGTCGTCCTCGACGATGTCGAGGATCTCTTCGACGACGATCCCGACCTGGGCTCCGCGATAGCGGGCGACGATCACGTCCACGATCTCGTCGTGCCGCGCGGGTCGCTCGAGGCCCAGCGCGTCGGAGAGGTAGACCAGCGGGAGCAGCCCACCGCGGTACTGGAGCACTTCGTGGCGACCGGTGATCTCGATCTTCGAGGCCGGGAGCTCTTCGAGGCGCGCGACGGTCGACAGCGGCACGGCCATGCGGTGGTCGCGGCTCGGGGAGAACAACAGGAGCGTCTCGGAGCACTCGGAGCGCTTGGTTTGATCCACCTCCACCTCACGCGTGTTGCGTTCGCCGCGCTCGAGGAGGCCCGCGACCTCGGCGATGCCGAGGACGTCGAGGATCAGCGCGACGGAGCCGTCGCCCATGATCGTCGCGCCCGCAAAGGTCACGATGCTCTTGAGCATGCGCTGGAGCGGCTTCACGACGATCTCTTCGGTGTCGTTGATCTCGTCGACGACGAGCCCGAAGTTCTGTCCGTCCGCCTGCAGCACGACGATGTTCACCACCGCGTCCTCTTCATCGACGGGCGGCGGGAGCTTCTCGTGACCGAGGACGTCGGAGAGGTAGACGAGCGGCAGGAGGTTCCCGCGGAGGCGGTGGACCGGGACGCCTTGGATGCGCTCGATCCCATGTACCGCGTTCTCGCCCTCGAGGCGGACGAGCTCGAGCAAGCTGACTTGCGGGAGCGCGTAGCGCTGCTGGCGACACGTGACGACGAGCGCCGGGATGATCGCGAGCGTCAGCGGGATCTTGATCTTCAGCGAGCTCCCGGCCCCGTAGGTGCTGGTGATGTCGACGGTGCCGCCGATGCGCTCGATGTTCGAGCGAACGACGTCCATGCCGACGCCGCGGCCCGAGATGTTCGTGACCTTGTCCGCGGTCGAGAAGCCGGGGAGGAAGATCAGGTTGAGGACCTCGCGGACGCCGAGGCGGGCCGCTTCTTCGGGGCCGACCAGGCCGCGGTCGAGCGCCTTGCGCAACAGGCGTTGCGGATCGATGCCGCCGCCGTCGTCGGAGATCTCGATATTGACCTGTCCGCCCTCGTGATACGCGCGGCAGGTGACGGTGCCTTCCTCGGGCTTGCCGGCCGCGACGCGTTCCTCGGGGGACTCGATGCCGTGGTCGGCGGCGTTGCGGATGATGTGCGTGAGCGGATCCTTGATCGCTTCGAGGATCGTCTTGTCGAGCTCCGTCTCCTGGCCCTCGAGCTCCAGCTTGATCTTCTTGCCGCAGGTCGCGGCGAGGTCGCGGATGATGCGCGGGAACTTCGACCACACGTTTCCGATGGGCTGCATGCGCGTCTTCATGACGCTGTCCTGCAGCTCGCTCGTGATGTGATCGAGGCGCTGAGCGGTGGCCTGCATCCCCGCGTCGCTGTTCTGTTGCGTGTGCTGCAGGACCTGGTTGCGCGCGAGGACGAGCTCGCCGACGAGCGTCATCAGGTTGTCGAGCAGGCCGACGTCGACGCGGATCGATGCGTCGGAGACCGCGCCGGACGCTTCTTTCTGAGACGCCCGCTTGGGCGGTTCGGCCTTCGGCTCGACAGGCGCGGGTTTCGGAGCGGCCTGAACGACGGGTTCGGGAGCCTTCGGGGCCGCGACCTCATCGGGCGTGGTGCGCCGCTTCGCCTTGATCGGCTTGAAGTCGAGCACCGCGGGCGGGAGGTCGGCCTCCGCGGCCACCACGGGCTCGGGTTCGGGCTCGGGCTCGGGCTCGGGCTCCGGCGCCGCGGCTGCGGTGCCTCCCGCCGACTCCGTGAGGCGCGTGAGCTGCGCGATCAGGTCCGGGTACTCTTTGCTGCCCTCGGTCCCGTCCGCCTCGATACAGGCCATGATCTCGCGCACCGCGTCGACCAGCGACAACAGCGCGCTGATGATCTCCGGCGTGACCTCGATCGCGCCGTCGCGGAGCTGCGACAGCAGGCTCTCGCCGACGTGCGTGACGCCCTCGAGCTTCGAGAAGGCCAGGAATCCGCACGTCCCTTTGACCGTGTGGATACACCGGAAGATGTTCGCGATCAGATCCTTGTCGCCTGGATTCTGCTCCAGAGCGACGAAGTCGTTGTCCAGCTGATCGAGACCTTCCAGGCTCTCGACGAGAAACTCGGTGACGATGTCGTCCATGATGCGTCGGCTCTCCAGACCACATCGGCGAGGAGGGACGCAGCTTGAGCGGGCGCTTCAGAGTGACTTGAGCAACCAGGTGGGACGGAGCGCCGCGTCCAGCGCCTCCGGGACCGCCTGCGTCAGGCCCCACATCGCGAGGGCGGCGTCGATCCCGTAGGCGCGCGCGCCGCGGACGTCGGTCGCGAGCTGATCGCCGATCATCACACACCGCTTCGTCCCGACGCGCCGGACCGCGGCATCGAAGATCGCCGCGTGGGGTTTGCCGAGCCGGTCGAAGCGCACGTCGCGGCCCGGGAAGCGGGTCGCCGCCGCGTGCTCGATCAACAGGGCGATGCTCCCCGCCGCGAACCCGAACGCGCCGGCCGCCTGCGGATAGATCAGGTCCGGGTTCGGGAGGACGAGCGAGAACGGGCGCCCGGTCTCGAGCTGGGCGAGGACGATCGACAGCGCGCGTTCGATGCCGGGGAGGAAGTCGAACCCGGCCTCGTCGCCCGCGACGACGACGTCGAACCAGCCCTCCGCCACGTCGCACTTCACGGGGACGCCGCCCGCGCGCTCCACGTAGCGGCACGTGTCGCCCGGACCGATCACCAACGTGCGCGCGCCGTCGAGCCCCTTCGCCGCGTAGTAGTCGACGAGCAGGCTCCCCGAAGTGACGACACGCTCTTCGGAGAGCGGCACGCCGCGCGCGCCGTAGATGCGCGCGCTGGACGACTCGAGCTTCGAGGCGTCGTTCGTGACGATCGCGTACGGCTTGTCCTCGCGCTCGAGGCGCTCGATGAACGCGGCCGCGCCGCTCAGTGCGCCGCTCGCGTCCACCAGCACACCGTACGCGTCGATCAGCAGCGCTTCGTAACGATCGAACAGCGCGTCGATCGTCGTCTCGGGGATCGGCACGCGGCTCAGCTCCCCGCGACGGTCATCTTCTTCACGCGGAACGTGGGCGTCGCGTAGCGCGCCTTCGCGTCGAGGTCGTTGCCGACCGCGTCGATGCCCTTCCACAGCGCGTCGAAGTTCAGGCTGATCGTGATCTCGCCGACCGGGAACTTCTTCTCGCCGTCCTCGATCCAGAACCCCTCCGCGCCGCGTGAGAAGTCGCCGGTCACCGCCGAGAAGCCGAAGCCCATCATCGACGTGACGTAGAGGCCGGCCTTCACGTCCGAGACGATCGCGTCGGGATCCGTCTCGCCCGCGAGGAGGTGGAAGTTCGTCGGCGCGACGGACGGCCGCCCGTTGTACCCGCGCGACGCGCTCGCCGTGCTCTCCTTGCCGAGCTTGCGCGCCGCGTACGAGTCCATCAGGTACGTCCGGAGCACGCCGCCCTCGACGACCACGTTCTTGCGGGCGGCGAGGCCCTCGCCGTCGAACGGCTTCGAGCCGGGGCCGCGCAACAGGAGCGGGTCGTCGACGATCGTCACGAGCGGGCTCGCGATGGCCTCGCCTTCGCGATCACAAAGGTAGCTCGACCGTTGATAGACCGCGCGCCCGTCGATGCACGAGAACAGCAGCGACAACAGCGCGCGCCCCGCGTCCGGGTGGAACACGACGGGCACTTCCTGGCTCGGCACCTTCTTCGCGCCGAGCTTCGCGAGCGTGCGCCGCGCGGCCTCTTCGCCTACGTCCTTCGGCGCGCGCATCGCCTCCACGTAGCGGCGCGCGTCCCAGTCGTACGCCGTGCGCTTCTTGCCGTCGGCGTCGTCCGCGAGCGGGCTGACGGAGAGGCTCTGGTACGTGCCCTGGTAGCCGCCGGAGAACCCACCGGAGGTGACCAGCGCCATCGCGGAGCGCGTGCGCGCGTACGACGCGCCCTCGCTGTTGGTGATGCGTTCGTCGTAGTCGAGCGCCGCGACCTCGGCCGCGAGCGCGAGCTCCGCGGCGCGCTTCGCGTCGATCTCGGCGCCCGACGGATCGAACAGCTCGAGCTCCTCGAACGACTTCGCGAGGAGCGCCGGATCCGGCGGCGCCGCGAGGGGATCCGGTTGGGAGAGCGCGGCGAGCTCCATGGCGTCCGCGACGAGGGCATCGAGGCCGGCGTCCGTGGTGTCGCTCGTGTACGTGGCCGCGGACTTGTCGTCCTTGATCACGCGGAGCCCGACGGTGTGACTCCCGGCTTCTTCGATCAACTCGCGCTCGCGGAGACGGATGCGCGTCGACAGCTCTTCGCTGCTGCTGCTCAACACTTCGGCGACGTCCGCGCCCGCCTTTTTCGCGGCGTAGACGATCCGCGCGCCGAGCGCCTGTAGCTCTTCGACCGACTTCATCAGCTCCCCACCTGCGTCCCGCCGACCGTGATCGACTTGATGCGCGTCGTCGGGCAGCCGACGCCGACCGGCACCGACTGCCCCTCTTTGCCGCACGTCCAGATGCCGTCCGACAGCTCGACGTCCGTGCCCAGCATGTCGACCTTCCTCAACACGTCGGGGCCGTTGCCGATCAGGTTCACGCCCTTGAGGGGCGCTGTGATCTTCCCGTGTTCGATCAG
>JAUHYN010000638.1 GCA_030426505.1 bacterium
CTACGACTGGTCGCAGTACCTGCACCCGGTCAACTACGAGTACTGCTCGGACCTGTTCGCGAACTTCTCGAACCCGTACTGCCAGCGTTGGGACACGGGTTGGGACTTCGAAGAGGCGACGGACTACCACGTCAACCGGCACGACCGCGATTACATCTTCGACCACTTCCGCCGCGACGCGTTCTCGGCGACCGGTTGGGGCAACCCGCGTGCGTACATGTCGCGTCTGCTGTCGCGGCGCCTGTTCCACTTCGTGAACACGTTCCGGTACTACCTCTACACGCGCCGCACGGCGCTCGAGGCGGACCGCTTCGTCGACTGGCGTGAGGCGGCGTACAAGGGCGTTAACATGCTGGATCGCATGATCCAGGAGCCGGAGCCGGGCACCTACTGCCTCAACGAGGCGGAGAACCGGTACGAGATGTGGACCGGTGCGAACGAGCCGACCGAGGCGCAGTGCAACGCGAAGTTCACGACCGAGCTCGGGTACGGCGGTGGTCGCTACCTGAACTCGAGCTGGACGAACGAGTACTTCTACAAGGCGAACCGCATCGGTTACCTGTACGACAAGCTCGCGGCGATTCAGCAGATGACGTCGTCGTCGGGTCGGTTCGTGCGGAACCTCGCGGACCTCTTCGACCGTCGCGCGTTCTCGCTCGGCTACCTGCGTGTCTACCTCGACCCGATGCTCCAGCGCTTCGCGGGGCTCATCGAGGGCGATCACTGGGGCTACCGTCCGCGCATCGTCGGTGCGCCGCCGGCCGCCGGTGAGGCCGACACCCGCTACGTCCGGTACATGCCGTTCTTCGACGAGCAGTTCGAGGACGGCTCGCCGGTGCGGGCGACGCTCGAGCCGCTGCCGTCCATCGAGCCGGCGTGGTCGTGGACCCTGCAGTTCTGGTCGCTCGCGTTTGCGATCTCGAACTGGTCATCGGTCAACGACTACGCGCCGGAGTTCTACCGGCTGACGAAGATCGCCATCAAGGGTACGGCCGAGGACGTCGAGTACCCGCCGAACGTGGAGGTCATCGAGTACACGGATCCGCAGACGCTGATCACGTACCGCGCGCCGGTCATCGAGGCGTTCTCGGAGTCGGGCCTGGGGCAGGAGTTCCCGGCCTACTTCGGCGACCTCGTACACCGCAACCGCGGCGAGGGTCGCAACTGGGGCATCGGTGGCAACCTGCTCGAGCGGGTGAAGCAGTTCACCGAGAACGTGTACAACCCGGCGCTCGCGGCTTGCGAGACGGCGGGTCGGCCGAGCACCGCGTGTGATTCGTTGGATCGCGCGGCGCTGGAGTTGAACGAGCAGATCGGGTTCATCGACCAGGTCCGCAAGTTCAACGCGCGCGCCGAGAGCCCGTTCTAGCGCGGCAGTGATGAGAGGACGCGCACCCCTCGCGGGTGCGCGTCACTTCGAGAGCCCTCCCGACCATGTGTCCGGAGGGCTTTCGTCGTTTCAGGGGAGTAGCGCGTTCATCGCCAGCGGCCCCACCGGCAGCGGCGCCTCCACGTCGAGCGCGCGCAGCACCGGGTGCGACGCCGCGGTCGTCGCCGCGCTCAGCGGGCGAATCTGCAGCAGCCACGCGTGGTGGCCCGTGAACGCGAACTCGATGTCCCACGGGCGCGTCCCCGCCGGCGGCATCCGCGCGGTCGCCTCCGCGGCGAGCTCGGCGAGCTCGGCGAGGTGGCGGTCGTCGAGGAGGACGCGTCGGCGCGCTGGCTCGACGAGGACGCCCGAACGCGGCGGCGGCGGAATGCGCTTGCAGGTCGCGGCGTGCGCGCTCGCGAGGAGCCACGTGCGCTCGCGTTCGTCGATCACGATCGTCTCGCCCTCGCCGCCGTCGACCACCGCGGCGACGCCTTCGCCTGCGCTGATGGTGACGCCCGGCGCGTGGCCGCGCCGCAGGTCGGCGGTGACGAGCACGCCGGAGATCTCCCCGGGCACGGTGCGGTGGAGGAGCACGGACGGGAAGACGAACTCCGGGTTGTCGAGGATGGGTTGGCGCCACGCGAACGCGCGCTCGCTGAACGGCGACGCCCAAACCTCGCGGATCGCGGCGAGGATCTGCTCCGGCTCGACCACGTTCGGCACGGTCTCGTTGAGGCCCGCGCCGGTGAACGCCTCGAGGTCTTCGACGTTGGTGTCGGAGCGGACGAAGACGCCGAACGTGCCGGGCTCGCCGATCTCGCGGAGCCCGAACCGCACGGCGGTCTCGAAGCCCGACGGAAACGGCAGCTCGCGGATCGCGTCGCGGAAGCGCGCGAGCGCGGCGTGGAGCGCGGGGGTTTCGATGCGCCCCGCGTCGTGATCGCGGTACGCCGCGACGAGGCGCTCGAGTGGAGACGGTGTACCGTCGGGGCCGCGGCGATCCACGTGGCGGAGGAACGGGCCGAACGGGAGCACGACGGCGTTCGCGACGCGGTCGGGGAACAAATCGTACAGGCGCGCGAGCTCCGCTGCCTTCGGTCCGACGCGGACGCCGGCGTCGTCGGGGCGCACTTCGTCGAGGCGGAGGACGCGCGTGGTGTCGAGATCGAGCGCGGCCTCGTCGACGTGCAACCGCATCGGCGGCGGCGCCGTCTCCTCCCGCGCGACGGTGTCCGGCATCGCGGACGCGGGCCCGAGGAGGACGCGGCGCCCCAGGCTGACACCGACGACGAAGTCCTCGTCGGCGTGGCGGGTGGCCGCGTCGTAGATGTCGTCGCCGACGCTCGCGTACGGGATGCCGAGGTTCCGCGCGAGCATCGCGACGTGGGAGAGGCACTGGCCGGGGGTGCGCGTGAGGATGCCGGCGACCGGCGGGAGGTCGGGGAGGAGCTGCGAGAGCAGGACGATGTCGGTCGGTTCGAGGCGCGCGAGATCGGAGCGGTCGCGCACGACGCGGAGGCGCCCGCGCGCGAGCCCCGGTTCGAGGCCGCGGACGCCGAGCTCGGGGACGTCGCCGAGGCCGAGGAGGCGGTGGTCGGCGCCGCGGAGGGCTTCGAGGTCGTCGTCGAGGCGATCGAGAAGCGCGCCGATCGGGTGGGTCACGCTGCTGCGGAGCGCGTCGTCGAGGACGCCGAGCGCGCGCGGTTCGACCGACGCGTAGCGCGACAGCGCGGGTTCGAGCGACGCGCGGGAGTTGGCTTGCGCCCACGCGACGACGTGCGTGAGGCCCGTGACGCCCTCCGCGTACGCGCGCGGGTCGCCGTCCTCGACGAGCGCGAGGCTCTGCCTCATCGAGGCGTCCTCGCGCTCGGTGTACCAGCCGGTGCGGCGCGCGATCGCCAGGAGGTTCGAGAGCGCGCGGATGGCGTCGTCGCGCGAGAGCGGCGCGGAGCGGAGGCGGTTGGTGACGCCGAGCCACTCCTCTTCGAGGAGCGCGGCGATCAGGAGGAGACGTCGGTTCTCCCGGCCGTGGCCGGGGCGGAGCGCGTCGGTCGCGGCGGTGACGAGCGCCGCGCCGCGCGCCGTGAACGCGACGAGGTCGTCGCGCGGGGTCTCGAGCCAGGCGGCGAGGGCGTCGCGCGTCGCTCGGTCCTCGATCGTCTGGCTCAGATCGCGGAGCCGGAGCCGGCGCGTCTCGCCGCCAAAGAACGCGCGCATCGCGCTCGCGAGGGCGTCGGCGAGCGCGCGGGTCTCGCCGGTGGTGTCCGCGGCGTAGCGTTCGAGATCGACGATGTCGCGCGGCGACGGGGCGGCGTGGATCGCGTGGCGGATCGGCGCGAACTCGGCGTCGCGCGCGTTGAGCTCGGAGGCGAGGTCGCGGATGCGTTCGGCGAGGCGCGGGGCACCGCGCGCCGGGAGGGCGCGGACGAGGCGGAGGGCGAGGAGGCGGTCGTCGTTCAGGAGCGCTGCGTCTTGGAGGAGCGCGTCGAGGAGCGCCTCCGCGGCGCGGACCTCGTCTTCGCGTTGCCGCGCGCCGCGGTAGTGTCGCGCGCGGCGGACGACCCAGCCGTCCTCGGCGCGCTCGAGGTAGCGCTCGATGACGAGGGCGCGGGCGCGGTCGTAGTGATCGGCTTCGAGCTGTCCCGGGCGCAGCGCGGCGAGGATGGTCCCGACGTAGAGCCCGTGGCGCCCGAGCTCGAGGGCGCGCGCGTCGAAGACGGCGTGTTGTCGGCCGCCGCCGTGGCCCGCGCAGGCGAAGGCCTTCGGCGGGCGGATGGAGCCGTCTTCGCAGAACCACGCGACGCGCGCGTACGGGCCGCGCCCCTCGCGCTCCATCGCGCGGATCCAGCGCTCGGCGCGGGCGCGTTCGTCAGCGGTCAGCGGAGCGTGGGGCGCGCCGGACGTGGATGCGATCGCCGCGAACGCCACCGAGAGCAGGGCAGACATCGCCCCCGCGCGGGTGCGAACACGATGCCAGTCGGGCCGGCCGTTGATTCGACGGGATCGATGTGGCGCTTCGACACGCCGTGACCGCGTTCGGTCAGGACTCGACGCGCCCCCACAGCGGCGTCCACATCTGGCCGTCGCGGGAGCGCTCGTCGTTGCTCTCGACCACGATGGAGGCGCTGCGGATCGTCTCAGTGGAGTGGTAGCGGACGTTCAGCTCGAGGGACTCACCGGGGTTGAGGACCTCGACGCCGTCGAGCGGGTTCAACAGCTCGAAGGAGTTCGGGTTGTAGAACGCGTTCGCGTCGGGGTTGTACGAGATGTAGATGCGCGAGATGCGGACGGGCTCGGTGCCGTCGGAGGTGAGCTTCAAGGACTTGTCCATGTACGGCTCGTCCGGCCGCGGCGCGAAGAAGACGATGTTCTCGTTGTACGCGATCGAGCGCGCGAGCGGCGCCGGGTTCACGACGTGGTCGTGGCTGTAGAGCTCGGTCTGCGGCTTGGACCAGACGCCGTCGGCGTCCTGCGCGACGAACATCAGCAGGACGGTCTCGTCCGCGAACTCGAGCGGCTCGGTGTACTCGAACGCCGAATCACTGGTGGGCGCGGTGCCGTCGATTGTGTAGAACAGCCGGGACGGGCGCTCGGACAGGAGCCGGACCGTGATGGCGTCCTGGAAGATGTGTCCCTTCGGTTGGGCGGAGACCCAGAGGGCAGCGTGGTCGACAGTGGGATCGGATGTGCCGGGATCCTCTCCCGCACAGGCAGCAAAGGTGGCGGCCGCAATCACTCCGACAAGGGGGTGCGTCCACGTCTTGCGGTTCATCCTACCTCCCGATTCTCTTACCCCACACCGTCCGGCACACGCCGAAGACGGCAGCTCCGCCCAGAATCTCAATCTAGTCACACTCTGACGATTTGTAAATGACCGCACCCGCGCAGACTCCTCTCGATGTCGTATCGGCTGCCGTGGCGAAGAGGAGAGCC
>JAUHYN010000639.1 GCA_030426505.1 bacterium
CGCCCGAGCCAGAACGACAGCCAGTTGACGCGGTAGAAGATGACCTGCGGCCGGCCGACGAGCGCGGTCTCCAGCGTCGCCGTCCCGCTCGCGACCAACGCGACCGTCGACTCCGCGATCGCCGCGCGGCGCCGCTCGGCGTCCGCCTCGACCAACGCGACGTGCTCCGACAGGCCGTGCCGCGCGACCTCGGCGGCGAGCGCGTCCATCTCGAGCGTCGGCGCGACGGGTAAGACGAAGCGGTCGACGAGCCCGTCGTCCTTCAACCGCTTCGCGGCGCGGAGCATCAAGTCGAGGTGCCGCCGGATCTCGGAGTGCCGGCTCCCCGGGAGTAACGCGACCACGCGGGGCTTCGCGAGCGCCATCGGCGCCGGCGTGACCTCGTCGAGCAGCGGGTGCCCGACACACTCCACGTCCATTCCCGCGTCGCGCCACACGTCGACCTCGAACGGGAACAACACGAGCATCCGCTTCATCCAGCGCTTGAACACCTTCACGCGCCCCGCGCGCCACGCCCACACGGACGGACCGACGTAACCCGCGACCGGCACCTTCGCGCGCGTGAGTCGGCGCGCGAGTCGCACGTTGAAGTCCGGGACGTCGATCAACACGGCGACGTCCGGCTTCCCCGCGATCGCGGCGCGCGCGAGCTCGTCGAGGAGTCGGAACAACCGCGGCAAGTGGCGGAGCACCTCGAACAGCCCGACCACGTTGAGCTCCGACGAAGACTTCACGACCTCGAAGCCCTCCGCCTTCATGCGGGGGCCGCCCATTCCGTAAGCGATGAGGTCGGGGCGCCGGGCCTTCAGCTCCCGGACGAGCGCGGCGCCGAGCGCGTCGCCGCTGGCCTCACCCGCGCTGATGAAGACGCGCACTACTTCTTGCGTCCGCGCGTGACGCCGCGTTCGGTCGCGCGCAGGAAGCGGCAGAGGTACGCGACCTCGTCGTGCTCCTTCGCGAGCGTCCCCTCGATCTCGGTCAGCGCGTCCGCGTACGGCCCGCGCATGAAGATCGCGCGGTACGCCTGCTTGATCGCGCGACGCACGGGCTCCGAGAGCCCGCCGCGCTCGAGGCCGACGCGGTTCAGCCCGACCAGCCGCGCGGGGTGCCCGTCGGCGGTGGTGAATGGCGGGATGTCCATCACCACGCGTGTCGACGCGCCGGTGAACGCGCGCGTCCCGATGCGCACGAACTGATGCACGGTGGTGACGCCGCCGAGGATCACGAAGTCCTCGATCGTGCAGTGCCCCGCGACCTGCGCCGCGTTCGCCATGATCACGCGATTGCCGATCCGGCAGTCGTGCGCGACGTGGCAGTACGCCATGATCAGGCAGTCGGCGCCGACGGTCGTCTCGCCGCACCCTTCGCCGATGCTCCCCGGCTGGAGGGTCGCGCACTCGCGGATCACCGTGCGGTCGCCGACGGTGAGCGTGGTCGCCGAGCCGTCGTACTTGAGATCCTGCGGCGGCAGCCCGACCGCGGCCTGCGGATAGACCTGCACCTCGCGACCGAGCGTCGTGTGGCCATCGACGACGACGTGTGAGTGCAGGATCGCGCCGTCCCCGATCTTCACGTTCGGGCCGACGATCGAGAACGGGCCGACCGTGACGCCCTCCCCGAGCTCCGCCTTGGGATCGACGATCGCGCTCGGGTGGATCTTCGCCTGGGTCATCGCTCGCTCCTCAGTCGTCGAACAGGGGCGCTCGGAAGTCCGCGGGGAGCTCGGGCGCCTTCACCTTGGGACCGGACGTCGCGGTCACCGTCGCCATCGACGCGATCGCGCCGCCGACGCGCACTTCGCAGCCGAGCTTCCACACGCCGAGGCGCTGACGGATCACTTTCGAGCGCAGCTCGAGCATGTCGCCCGGGACGACCGGCTTCTTGAAGCGACAGTCGGTGATGCTCGTGACGTAGATCGAGGTCTCCGAGTCGAGCTTGGCGCCGGAGAGGATCGCGAGCAGCGCGCCGGCCTGGCCCATCGCTTCGATCTGGAGGACGCCCGGCATCACTGGGTTCCCGGGGAAGTGGCCGTTGAAGAAGTCCTCGTTCCCGGTCACGCCCTTGCGCGCGACGATGTACTCGCCGGGGACGATCTCGTCGACGTGGTCGACGAACAGGAAGGGGTAACGGTGCGGCAGGTACTGCTTGATCTGGGCGAGATTCAGACTGGTCATGACGAAGATCCCTCGCGAGACGCGAGGGCTTCGAGCTTCTTCACCCGCGAAAAGAGCGAGTCAAGCTTTCCGACCCGGAGCACCGAGCGGAAGAAGTCGCGCTTCGGCTCCGCGGGCGTGCCCGCGACCTGCGCCTTCGGTTCGAGGTCCTTCATCACGCCGGCCTGACCGAGCACCACCGCGCCCGCGCCGATGGTGAGGTGCCCGGAGATCCCGGACTGCGCGCCGAGGATCACGCCGTCCTCGAGCGTGCTCGATCCGGCGACTCCGGACTGCGCGACAAGGATCGCGCCGCGGCCGACCCGGACGTTGTGTCCAATCTGGACGAGGTTGTCGATCTTGGTGCCCACGCCGATCGTCGTGCTCCCGAGCGCGCCGCGATCCACGCAGCTGTTGGAGCCGATCTCCACGTCGTCCTCGACGACGACGTCGCCGACCTGCGGGATCTTCTCGTGCGAGGGCACGCCCTCCTCGTTCATCGACAGCGCGAACCCGAAGCCGTCGGAGCCGATGACGACGCCGGGGTGCAGGATGCAGCGCGCCCCGACCGTGCAGCCGTGCCGTACGACCACGTGATTGTAGAGCACCGACCCCGCGCCGACCGTGGCCTCCGCCTCGACGTGGACGCCCGGGTACAACACCGCGCCCGCGCCGATCTTCGCGCCGCCGCCGATCACGCAGAACGGCCCGATCGCGACGTCCGGCCCGATCTCGGCGCCGGGCTCGATCACCGCCGAAGCATGCACGCCGACGGGCGCCGGCACCTTCTTCGCGAGGAGCTGCGCCGCCTTCGCGAACGCGACGTAAGGCTTCTTGGCCGCGATGATCGCGACCTGCGCGGGGATGTCGACGTCGTCGCGCTCGAGCAGGTCCGGCGCGAGGATCACCGCCGACGCCTTCGTATCCGCGAGCTTCGCGATGTACTCGGGCCGCGTGACGAAGGTGACCGCGCCGTGGTCCGCGCGATCCGTGGGCATCACGCGGAGGATCTGCAGCGCGCCGTCACCCCGGACGAGCTCGCCACCGACGAGCGCGGCCAGTTCGGCGACGGTCGCCCGCGGCGTCTCCGTGGCGCTCACTTCTTCTGCCCGGGCGGGGCGTCGAGCCCGAAGCGCGAGAAGTCGAGCGGCTTGTCCTTGTAGGCCTTCTCGTACGCCTGGGTGACGCGCTTCGTGATGTCGATCTTGCCTTGCGCGTACCAGACGTTCGGCGCCGCCTCCGGGCCGGTCTCGAACACGAAGTCGTAGTCCTCCTGCACGCTGATCTGCCGGACGACCGCGTTCACGCGCGTGAGCATCATGTCCGTGACGCCCTGCTCGAGGTACGTGAGCGCCTTCTGGTTCTGCATGAACGCCTCGGTGAGCTCGGCGGCGTCGCGCTGCAGCTGCTCCTTCTCCTCGAGGAGCGCTTCGGGAGCGACGACCGCGGCCTTCGCCGAGATCTGGTCGTTCTTCTTCCGCAGCTCCTTCTGCTTCTTCTCGAGGACGGCTTGCCGGGACACGCGCTCGGCTTCGAGGCGGTTGACCGCTTCCTTCCAGTGGGCGGTCGCCTCCATCACCTCCTGGACGTCGACGACCGCGACCTTCACGGCCGCTTCCGCCGGAGCACCGACCAGCATCGCACCGGTCATCAGGCAGGCTGTCATCCATCCACGCATCTGGGCTCTCCCCTAAGAGTCGGGCCCCGCGCCGGTCAAGCGCAGATGCCAGCCTCCCATCTGATACGGCGTGGGCCCCCGGACGAGGCATCGGTGATCGCGCTCATGCCGCGCGAGCGCGCCCGGATCTCAGGCCTCCGCGAGGAGGTTGCGGGCGATGACGAACCGCTGGATCTCGCTGGTCCCCTCGTAGATCGTCGTGACGCGGACGTCCCGCAGGTTGCGCTCGATCGGGAGCGCGTCCGAGAGCGCGGCCTCCCCGCAGATCTCCAGGGCGGCGTGGGTCGCGCGGTTGGCCGCCTCCGTCGCGAAGACCTTCGCCATCGAGGCCTCCTTCCCGAACGGGATCTGCGCGTCTTTCATCGTCGCCGCGCGGAGGACCAGGAGCCGCGCCGCGTCCAGCTCGGTCGCGGTGTCGGCGAGCTTCCACTGAATGGACTGCTTCTTCGCGAGCGCTTCGTCGGCCTGCACGTACTTCGTCGCGGCCTCGAGCGCCGCGCGGCCGATCCCGAGCGCCTGCGAGCCGATCCCGATCCGCCCACCGTCGAGCGCGCGCATCGCGACCTTGAAGCCCACGCCCTCTTCGCCCAGTCGGTTCTCGACCGGCACGCTCACGTCGTCGAGGTTGATCGTGACCGTGCTCGAGCCGCGTAGGCCCATCTTCTCTTCGTGGCGCCCGACCGAGAACCCGGGCATCGACGGCTCGACGAGGAACGTGGAGATCCCGCGCGAGCCCGCCGCCGGGTCCGTCTTCGCCATGACGAGGATGACGCCCGCGACGTCGCCGCTCGTGATCCAACACTTGCTCCCGTCGAGCCGATAGCGATCGCCGTCGCGGACCGCGGTCGCCATGAGGGCCGCGGCGTCGGAGCCGGCGCCGGGCTCGGACAACGCGAACGATCCGGCGAGCAGCTCCGCGCTCGCGAGGCGCGGCACGTACTTCTCTTTCTGCGCGTCGTTGCCCCACGCGCAGATCGCGTCGCAGACCATGTTGGTCACGGCCATCGTCACGGCGGTCGACGCGCACGCGTACGCGATCTCGGACATCGCCAGGCTGTAGTTGACCGATCCCAGATCGGTACCGCCGAAACGTTCCGGGACGAGCATCGCGAGGAAGCCTTCCTTGGCCAGCGCGCGGATCTGGTCCCTGGGAAAAAGGGCTCCTCGATCTGCGTCACGCGCGCGGGGCGCGATCTCCGCTTCAGCGATCTTCTTCGCAGTCTCGCGAACGCGGGTTTGCACTTCCGTGAGCTCGAGGTCCACGGACTCACGGATAGCATACGGAGCATGTGGCCGTCGCGCCGGAAAGTCGGCGAGAAGGGCTACATCGGCGGTATCTCGGCGCGCAGATGTTTCGCTAACCTTCGCGCGATCGATGACGGCGGACAGCCCAGAGCTTCCGGTGAAGTTCGGCAAGTACGAATTGCTCGAACGGATCGGCGACGGCGGAATGGCCGAAGTGTTCCGCGCACG
>JAUHYN010000640.1 GCA_030426505.1 bacterium
CACGGCGGGCGGCGCGTCGTGGCAGGAGTGCTTCGGCGCCGGCTTCCCGCTCCCGAAGGCGGTCGACGTGAAGGAGACGCAGGTGAAGTGGAACGACGACTCCGGCAAGGGCGTCGCGCAGAAACACTTCAGCAACGCGCACCAGGTGATGAACGGCCTCGGGCTGTGCTTGTTCACGAACCTCACGGGCGGCCTCCCGTGGCTCGACCTCACGAACGCGCTGACCGGTTGGGAGCTCACGGACGCCGAGCTGCTCGACTGCGGCGAACGCATCCAACACCTGCGTCACTCGTTCAACGTGCGCGAGGGGCTGACGCCGAAGGACTTCGTCCCGCCACCGCGGATGTTCGGCGCGGGCGACGGCAAACTCACGAGCGGCCCGCTGCGTGACATCGTGGTGCCGATCGAGGCGCTCAAGCGCGACTACAACTCGGCGATGACCTGGAACCACGACTCCGGTCGCGTGTCGCGCGCGCGCGCGCAGCAGCTCGGGATCGACGGGCTCCTCGAGGGCTTCCTCGACGCGTGAGCCTGCTCGACAAAGCGCGGTCGCTCGTACGCGGGGGCGGTCCGAAGATCCACGTCCACGTCGTCGTGCAGGGGCGCATCGGCGCGGGGTGGCGCGATATCGATCGACGCATCGCGCTCCCCGAAGGCGCGACGCTCGGCGACCTCATCGACAAGGCCGATCGCGACGGGCTCGATCTCTCCGGCGCGATCGCGAACAGCCCGCACCTCGCGCAGACGTTGATGCTCAACGGCGAGCGCTGCGCGGTCGAAGCCAACCGGGACCGCGCGCTCGCCGACGGCGATCAGGTCTTCCTCCTCGCGCCGATCGCGGGCGGGTGACGACGGGCGAGCCGCGGTGGACGCCTTCGTCGCGTGGGTCGTTCGGACCGTCTCGCTCGCGTTCGGATGGGTGATCACCGCGGCCGGGGTGCGCCGCATTCGCGGACGCGCGCCGTCGAGCACGCGGATCGACCGGACCGCCGAGCCCGCGTTGTTGCCGTCCGGCGAAGACTGGTCGATCGCCGCGCGCGCGCTGAGGCTCACGTCCGGGCTGCACCCGAGCACGTCGCGGCCCTACGTCCAGGGAACTCTCAACGGCTTCCAGGTGCGCGCGCAGCTCCTCTCGGGCGACGGCGTGATGTCGGACGTCGATCAGGTTCGAATTCAGGTGTCGCCGCTCAGTACGCGCATCGAGCTCCGACCCCGCGACGAGGTGGAAGCGTTGCCGCTGGCCGACGCACTCGTGGTGGGCGACGAGGCGTTCGATCGTGTCTTCCAAGTGAAGGGCATCGAGACTTTCGTGCGCGCGACGTTGACCGCCGAGACGCGACGACGCCTCTTGCGCCTCCGCGGTCGAGTGTCGTTGCGCGGGGGCGAACTCCGCTACGTGCCCCAGCAAGAGCCCACCGCATGGCAGCTCAGGGCGTACCTCACGGAGCTGACCCACCTCGCGCGCGAGCTCGCGGTCCCGCTGACGATGCTCGACGAGCGTCTGGCGACCAACGCGCGACAAGACACTGCGCCCGCCGCGCGGCACTACAACCTCCGCGCGATGGCGAGGACGTCTTTGGACACCGAGCTGTCGCGAGAGACGCTCCGTGCTGCGCTGAACGATGAAGACGCGTCCGTGCGCGCGGTGGCGGCCGAGCTGTCGGGGGGCGAGGGCTGGGACACACTGGAGGCGCTGGTCCACGACCGACTGCTCGACCCCGGGCTGCGCATCGGAGCGCTCCAGCTCGCGCTCTCGCGCCTCGATCCCGCGAAGCGCGAAGATCTCGTGGCGGCGATCGCGACCGCGTATGACGTCGCGACCGCGGTCGCGCACTGCGAGGCCGTCGAGCGTTACAACATCGTCGCGCTCCGTCCGTCCGTCGTGGCGTATCTCGCGGCCCAGGAAGAGCCGGTCTGCGTGGCCGCGGCGCGCGCGGTCGCGGTGGTCGGAGACGTGTCGGCCACGGACCGTCTCGTCGAGCTCCTCGCGCGCGACGACGCGTCGAACGACGTCGTGGTCGCGGTGAGTGAAGCGCTCGGCGCGGTGGGATCGATCGATGCGGTTGCGGCGCTGCGCATCCACGCGGAGCGGTGGCTCGTGAGCGGCCGCGTGCGCACGGCGGCGTCCGATGCGATCGGAGCGATTCGTTCTCGGGTCGCCGACGCGGATGGCGGGCGGCTGTCACTGGTCGACGAAGGCGGCGGCGGCCTGAGTCTGAGCGCCGACGCGGGGGGCGTGTCGCTGGTGGATGCGCTCCGCGACGAAGGGCGAGAGGCGGGTGAGGCGAGCCCTGCGGCGGATCCCGAACACGACGTCTGAGGTGTAGACGACTTTGCCGAAAGGCGAGCCTTGTGTGGCGGGCGCTCGCCGTCCTGCCCAGGATGACCGGCACAACTTTCTCGGCCGCCGGCCGATACCGGAGCCGGGCGGATGCGCATCACGGATCCCAGGGCGGCCTCGAACGTGGCGCGCGGCGCGTCGTCGGTCGAGATCCCGCAGCGTGACGAGGCGGCGGTCCAACGCATGTTGCGCGTGCGCGCGGCGGCGCTCGCGCGTGAGGTGCCGGCTGCGGACCACGCGATCGTCGTGTTCGGGTGTCCGGCGCGGCCCGACGGGACGCCTTCGCCGTCGCTCGAGCGTCGGCTCCGGAGCGCGCTCGCGGTGGCGGAGGCGAACCCCGACGCGCGCCTGGTGTTGTCGGGCGCGGCGGTGCGCGGGCGTGTGACGGAGGCGGACGCGATGCGGCGTTGGCTGGTCTCGAACGGCGTCGCGGCGCACCGGATCACGATGGAGCCGAGCGCGCGCTTCACGCTCGAGAACGCGGAGCTGTCGGCGGCGCTCGTGCGCAACATGGGGGCGTCGAAGGTGACGCTCGTGACCGAGGACTTTCACATGCCTCGGAGCCGCGCGCTCTTCATCGCGGCCCTGCGCGCGGTCGGAGCGTCGGCCGCCGTCGAAACGGCGCGCGCCCCGGACGTCGCGCCGCCGTCCCAGGATGTGGAGCGCGCGAAGATCACGCGCGATCGCGCGAACCAGATCTACGTCCACGCAACCTAGCTCTCAGCGACCAGCGGGCAGCCGGCAGCCCCTCGGTGCGACGCTTCGGCGCCTGATGCGCTCGGGAGATCTTGCTGCGGACTGGAAGCTATTTGCTGCGGGCTCCTACTAGCCAAGGCCAATTCAACTCAGCAACCACGCGCAGAACCACGCGGCGCTCAGCGCACCGACGAGGTCGGCGGCGAGGCACGCGAGGATCGTGTGGCGCGCGTGTTTGACGGCGACGACACCGAAGTACAGCGCGACCACGTAGAACGTGGTGTCGGTGCTGCCCTGCATCGTGCTGACCACGTAGCCGATCATCGAGTCGGCGCCGTGGGCCTTCATCGTCTCGGCGGCGACCGCGAACGCGGCCTTGCCGGAGAAGGGGCGGAGGAGGGCCATCGGCAGGGCCTCCGCGGGGAACGCGAGCATGGTGGTGATGGGCCGAAGCGCGCGCACCAGCAGATCGATCGCGCCCGAAGCGCGGAACATTCCGATCGCGACCATCAACGCGATGAAGAACGGGACGAGCTTCACCGCGATCTGGAAGGCCTCCTTCGCGCCCTCCACGACGCAGTCGAAGACCTTCACGCCGCGGAACACGCCGTAGAGCACGAACACCACGATCAACACCACGAGCGTCCACTGCGTGACGGCGGTGTCGAGCGCTTCGAGGACGGAGCCGTCGTTCGCGACGAGGCGTGACAACGCGAACGCGAGCGAGCCGCCCGCGGCGGTCGCGAGGAACACCGTCGCGAAGCGGATCCACGCGGGGGGCGCGGCGGTCGGTGCGAGATCGTCGACGACCGGCAGATCGATCGCGCGTGCGCCTTCGCCGTCGGTCGCTTCGAAGCGATCGCGAGCGAAGAGCGGG
This sequence comes from bacterium, assembly GCA_030426505.1. Taxonomy (GTDB): domain Bacteria; phylum Myxococcota; class Kuafuiibacteriia; order Kuafuiibacteriales; family Kuafuiibacteriaceae; genus JAUHYN01. Next base: position 3,915 of record JAUHYN010000640.1, read on the forward strand.
AGGCGGCACAGCGTCTTCGCGACGACGATCGCGGTGAGCGTCGAGCACGAAGTGGCGAGGAGCGTGGTCACGATGATCGCGCCGGGGGACGCCGAACCGATCGAAGTCCTCAGCGCGATGATCCCCGTCGGGAGGATCGCGAGGTGCGAAGTGTTGATCGCGAGGAACAGCGCCATCGCGTTCGTCGCCACGCCCTTCTTGTCGTTGAGGCGATCGAGCTCGACCATCGCCTTGAGCCCGAACGGCGTCGCGGCGTTGCCGAGGCCGAGGACGTTCGCGGACATGTTCATCAAGATCATGCCCATGGCCGGGTGGTCGGGCGGGACCTCCGGGAACAGGCGCACGAGGATCGGGCGCCCGAGGCGCGTCAGCGTGCGGACGAGGCCCGCGCGCTGGAGTACGCGCATGAGCCCGAGCCAGAACGCCATCACACCGATCAACCCGATGACGAGCTCCACCGCGCGCTTGGCGCTCTCGGCGGAGGCGTGGGAGACCTGTTGTAGGTTCCCCGCGAGCGCACCGCAGATCAGCGCCCCGACGATTAGGAGAACCCAGACGGCGTTGAGCATCGGGTCGCGCCGAGGGCAACACGGGACGCCCGCGAACACAAATCGACCGGGTCGCGGGGCAGATCGTGCGCGAGCGCGCGTAGTACCGACGATGCTCCGTCCTCGCGCTCCGCTGCTCCTCCTCGCTCTATTCGCGTGTTCCGAGGGCCGCGACATCTCGGCGCCGCCGCAGAGCGTCGTGTTGTGCGGCAACGGCGCGCTCGACAACGGCGAAGTCTGCGACGGCGCTCAGCTCGCCGGTGCGACGTGTGAGTCGCAGGGCTTCGGCCCGGGCACACTCGCTTGCGCTTCGACCTGCGATCGCTTCGTCCGGACCGCGTGCGGCGCGCCGGTCACCTGCGGCAACGGCGCGGTCGACACCAACGAGGTCTGCGACGGCGCGGACCTCGCGGGCGCCACCTGCGAGTCGCTCGGCCTCGGCGCCGGCACACTCGCGTGCGCTGCGAACTGCGCCGACCTCGATCGCAGCGGGTGCGGCGCGCCGATGACCTGCGGCAACGGCCGCATCGACGCGGGCGAGCTCTGCGACGGCGCTGACCTCGGTGGACAGTCGTGCGCGGGCCTCGGCTTCGACAGCGGCGCGCTCGCGTGCAGCGCGACCTGCACCGCGTTCGACACCGCCGCGTGCGTGGGCGGCTGCGAGCCGACGACCTGCGCGGCGGCGAACGCGGAGTGCGGTTCGATCGACGACGGCTGCGGGAGCACCATCGAGTGCGGCGGGTGCAGCGGCGATCTCACCTGCGGCGGCGGCGGCACCGCGAACGTCTGCGGCGCGGTGTGCGGCGCGGGCTGCCCGCCCGGCTATACGTGCGACGCGCTC
>JAUHYN010000641.1 GCA_030426505.1 bacterium
CACCCACATCATCTGCGAGCGCGCGACCGAACTCATCCACGTGGGCCAGGCGGTGCAGCGCCTCGGCGGCGGGATCGACTACTTCATCGAGTCGGTGATGAGTTATCCATCGCTCACCGTGGCGTACAAGTACGCGGCGTACGACGCGCTCGGGAAGCTGATCGGGCGGAGCATCGGGCCGCTGGAGTAGGCGGGGCGAAACACCTCGACGCCGCCCCTCGCAGTCACTACGATCCGAGAGAGGGGAGGTCGTCATGACAGCGTTCGAGGGGGGGCCGCTCCGCTCCTGTTCCGTCGAGGTCGTCGAGGGTGAGGTGATCGTCACCGACCGCCGCATCTCCCTCCGAAAGGCGCTCGCGCTCCTCGCGCTCGCCCACGTGGTCGGCGTCGTCGTGACGCTCCCGGCGCTCGAGGAGGGCGCGCGCGGGGTGGGGCTCATCGTCGTCTCCGTTGTCTACCTCTCGGTGCTCGCCTTCTTCGGGGCGCTCTACATGCGCCGCGAGTATCGTCAGAAGGCGCCGCGTCGCATCCCGATCGACGGCCCGTTGAAGACCGAGGTCGTCGACGCCGAGGTCAGGAACGCGCGCAGCCTCGCGTCGAGCCGCACGTTGTACGCACGCGTCGGCGGGAAGACGTACGTCGTGACGCAGGTCGCCGGGTCGAGTCCGGACTACGAGCGCTTGCCGGAGATCGGGCGTTGGTTGGAGGCCATCGCGGCGTCGCGGACGAGCGCACCTCGCGACGCGGACACCGCGGGTTTCGAGGGGCTGCGGCGGGAGCTCGGGCTCGCGCCGAGAGCGTAGCGCGTCAGCGTTCAGCGTTCAGCTGGCAGCTCCTCTGCGAGCGCTTCGGGGTCAGGGAGATCTTGCTGCGAGCTGGAGGCTATCGGCTGCAGGCGACCTGTCAGATCCGAAGCGCGACGATCTTCTCCGCCATCTGCGACACGAACGCGTCGTCCGCGGCGTAGAGATCGGTCTCGTGGACCACGACGACCTGCGTGTACTCGTCGAGTTGGCCCGCGAGCATCTTGAGCACGATGCGCTCGTCCGCATGCATGGCTTCGTTCGCCGCGATGCAGCGCAGGTGCCACGTGCGCGGACCGAGCTCGACGGTGGCGTCGATGCGGAGCTGATGCAGGCCGATCTGGAGGCGGTCGCCGACCTCCGTGAGCTTGCCGCCCGGGGCGAGCATCGTCATCGCGGTGCGGATCGCGCGCGGCTTGTAGAGGAGGGCAGCGACGACGGCCTCCTCGCTCGCTTCGCCGAGCGCGTCGTACAGCGTGGCGGCGTCGGCGACGCGCGGGTCGTTGAACCTCAACCGGACGAAGCGCCCGCCGCTCGCTTCGGCGGCTTCTTCCAGGATGCGTTTGGTCTCGCGTTCGTCGATCCCGAAGCCGTGCGCGAGGGAGAGGAGGATGGCGCGCTCCTCTTCCGCGAGGTCACGGTCGGAGCCGATCACGCGCGCGGCGAGGGCGATCGATTGCCGGCGGCGGAACGGATCGTCGAGGTGTTTCGAGACGGCCTCGCGCGCGTCCGAGAACAGCGGGGCGTCGTCGGCGAGCTCCTCGGCGCGCTCCAGGATCCACTCCCAGGTGAGGCCGGCGAGCTCGTCCTCGTCCTGCATCGCGCGGGCGAGTCCGTCGCGCTCCGACTCCGACAGCGCCCCGTCCGCGAGGGCGGTCATGAGGATGACGTCCGCGAGCAGCTCGCGTTCGGGCCGACCGGAGGAGAACAGCGAGGACAGGAAGCCAGCCAACGTCGCAGATCGCACCGTAGCGAAGGGATGCAACCGCGGCAAGGTGGTGTAGCTTCGCGCCCGTGATGGACGCCGAGCTGGAGGCGCTGGTCGAGACCCTGGTCGGGCAGCCGTGTTGGAGCGCGGTCGCGGGCGACGCCGACGACTACGCGTTGGTCCTCGACCTCGGCGACAAGGAGCGGCGCTCGTTGCGCCTCGCCAACCCGAAGCTGACGTTCCTGCAACGTACGTACGAGGGGAGTCACAGCCTCCTCGTCGAGTGTGCGTGGCGGATCGACGCGCCGTACGGCGTCGCGGTCTCGTGTTTCGACGCGAGCCGTTCGACCGACCGCACGCTCGACGCGCTCGATCAGATCGCGAAGCGCACCGTCCGCGCGGTCGAGACGGCGTGGCCCGGGTACGACCTGACGCTGCGCTTCGACGACGGGTGGGCGCTGCACGCGTTCGCGATCGAGACGGACGAGAAGAGCTCCCGGAAGAACTGGCACTGCTGGACGCCCGACGGTTTGGTCGTCGTCGGGCCGCGTTCGCGGGTGGAACACGCGACGACGGCGGAGGCGCGTGCGGCCTTCAGGAGGCTCCGTTTGGCCCCGTTCGAGGGGTTCGACTCCGGCGACGAGGAATGAGTGACAACGCGGGGCATTTCGGTTACCCGCGACCCTCACGGTGGCCCGCAACAAGCAAAAGCAGGCGACGGAAGAGCTCAAATCCCTCGCCAACACCGACCGCGCGCGCGCGGAGGCCGTCGACAACGTCCGGCGTCAGCTCGGCACGGTCGTCAAGGTCTCCGCCATCTTCCTCGTCGTGAGCTGGCTGCTCGCGCTGGGGTTCTGGAGCGGTCTGCAGTCGAACATCCCGCTGTACGTCGCGGCCGTCATCACGGTCGTGGTCGGTGTCGGCGCCGTCTTCATCAAGCGCAACTTCGACAAGTCGCAGGAGATGGGCGCGCTGCTCGGCGAAGATCTCTCCGAGGAGGAGCGCGCGGCGCGCATCGCGAAGCTCGACGCCAAGGTCGAGAAGGGTGACGCGACGGCGGTGATGACGAAGGCGCAGCTGCAGATGCAGGAAGCGCCGCGCGACGCGCTGGAGACCCTGGAAAAAGTCAACCTCGAGAAGGCGAACAAGATGATCGCGACGCAGATCCGAGGAATGCGCGCGATGATCCACCTGAACCTCGGCGAGCTGAAGGCGGCGCGCGAGATCGCGGACGCGGTCGACCTGACCAAGACGCCGGATCCGAAGTCACGGGGGAACGTCGCGGCGATCGTCGCGGAGGCCTGGGCGCGCTCCGGCAACCCGATCGAGGCGATGGAGCTCCTCGAGAAGTACGATCCGGACGCGAAGGACTTCGAGGACATTCGCGTGCAGCTCCTGCGCGCTCGAGCTTTCGCCTGCGCGCACAAGAAGGACCTCAACGGGATGCGGCGCGCTCTGAAGTTGCTCTCCGAGATCAGCCCGCAGCTCCTCGCGCTGTTCGTAGGCCAGAAGCGCATTCATCCGCTGCTCGAGAAGGAAGCGAAGAAGAAGCTCGAGAAGAGCGGTCTCATTCCGCGCCAACGTGTACAGATGGCGCGTCGTTGACGCGGCGCCCAACGCACCCCGACAACGTTCGACGTACAGCGGCGACCGCCGGACCTTGATTCGTTCTCCGGCCGAGTCCCACCCTGCCGACAGGGGGGAACGAAACATGTCGATGCTCACCGTCCGGGACATCATGACGACCGACGTCGTCACGATTCTCGATCGCGACTCGATGGAGACCGCAGAACAGACGATGCGCGCCGCACGCGTGCATCACTTGCCCGTCCTCACGCGCATGGGGAGGCTCGTCGGGGTGCTGTCGCACTGCGACGTGCTGCGCGCGACGATGAGCTGCATCGCGGAGCCGACCGCGGACGAGGAGATCGCGATCAAGCAGTCGATCCCGGTCGCGATGTTGATGCAGCCCGCGGAGGTGACCGTCGCGCCGTCGACCACGGTGCGTCGCGCCGCGCGCTTGCTGTCGCGCTTCGACTACGGCTGCCTCCCGGTGGTCGAAGGCGGGAAGTTGATCGGGTTGGTGACGAAGGGGTGCTTCGTCGATCTGGTCGATCGACTCCTCGACGACTCAGCCGCGCCCAGCCCGTTCGAGGAACAGCGGAACCTGCTGCACCGACGAAACGAAGCGCGCCACTAGATCCAGCTCCTCGTTGATCCGGAGCTCCAGCGCGAACGCGCCGCCCGAAGCGAACAAGTGCTTCGGCATCTTGATCACGCCCAACACGTGCCGCTCCGACGAGGTCACGCTCGGGCCCTGCCACAGTCCGACCGTGAGGATCGGCGTCGACGGCGCCTCGAGGGGGATGCGCTTCGTCGCGGGGAGCTGCGTGTTGCGCTCGAAGACGAAGTGCGTCGCGCCGCCGGGGAACACGATGCCGATCGGCACGCTCAACACGTCGATCAGGAGCGCCCCCGAGATGGCGTCGACGCTGCGCGCGACCGTCGCCGCGCCGTGCGCCACGCAGACGTCCGGGTCGAGGTCGGTGAGCGGCTGCCGCTTGAAGACCTCCGTGAGGCGCCGCCGGACGAGGGGCATGCGCGTCTGACCGCCGACGAGGATGACGTGGTTGACGTCGCTCATCGTCATCCCGCCCTTCGCGAGCATCTCCTCGGTGATGCCGATGGCGCGCTCGACGATCGGCGCGGTGAGGCGCTCGAGCTCGCCGCGCGAGAGGTTGTAGTCGAGGTCGAACATCCGGCCGCGTCGATCGTGACCGACCATCGGGACGTGGACGCGAACCGTCTCCTGCGAAGACAGCGCACACTTCGCCGCTTCGGCCGCGGCGAGCACGCGCTGCGCGACGACCGGCTCTTCCGTGAGATCGACGCGGTGCTCCTGCTGGGTGTGATCGATCAGGCGGTCGACGATCGCGCGATCGAAGTCGATGCCACCGAGGAAGCCGTCGCCTTGGGTGACCTTCACGTCGAACACGTCGCCGACGAGCTCGAGGAGGCTCGCGTCGAACGTTCCGCCGCCGAGATCGAAGATGACGACGCGGGTGTCGAGGCGTTGGCCGTAGCCGAAGGCGAGGGCGGCCGCGGTGGGCTCGTTGACCAGGCGCAGGACGTTCAACCCGGCGGCGCGCCCCGCGACCTCGATCGCCTCGCGCTGCGCTTGGTCGAAGTGGGCGGGCACGGAGATCACGCAGTCGCGGACGTCGGTGCGGAGGGCGGCGGCGGCCTGGTGCCGGACCTGGTCGAGGACGACCGCGGCGACGCGCGTGAACGGGACCACGTTCGCACCGATCACTGCGCCGAGCGCGCCGTCGGCGTCCGTGTGGATTCGGAACGGGAACTTGTCGCGGTGGCGCTGCACGTACTCACTGCGGAGGGAGCGCCCGATGAACCGCTTCCACCCGTAGATGGTGGTGAGCGGATCCGTGAGCATCATGTCCTTCGCGAGCCACCCGACCAGCGGCAGCGAGGGGTTCTTGAGCGACACCACGGACGGCATCACCGGCTGACTGCGCCCGTGCAGGATCGACACGGGGCCCGGGCGATCGGGGCC
>JAUHYN010000642.1 GCA_030426505.1 bacterium
CCGGCTGGAAGGGGCCGCTCCACCGCTGCTCCATCTACGGCAACAAGGAGGTCGGCAAGAAGTTCGAAGCGATGATGGCGATGGGCGCGAGCAAGCCGTGGCCGGACGCCCTCGAGGCCTTCACCGGGACGCGCGAGATGGACGGCACCGCGATGATCGCCTACTTCGAGCCGCTCATGCAGTGGCTCGCGGAGCAGAACAAGGGACAGAAGTGCGGGTGGTGAGCCTGCCCGCGTAGGCACCTTGCCGCGCGCGCCCTCGGGCGCTATCGTTTCCTCACGACGCCGGCCCTTCGCGGGGCTGGCGTTTTCATTTTCAGCCACGACGACCACTGATCGGTGTCCCGAACGCGGGGCGGCCGGACCGGTGCGTCGAAGACCGAAGGAGCTCGTGATGACCGAGAAGACGAACCCGTCCGCCGTCGAGCGGTGGACCGACTGTGAGGGCGCGCGCCTGTTCGCCCTGGACGAGGGGAGCGGGCGCCCGCTCGTGTTCCTGCACGGCGGGATGGCGGATCACCGCGCGGCCCGCCTGCGCGTCGCGCCGCTCGCGCCGCGGCACCGAGTGATCACGCCCGACCTCCGCGGCGCGGGGCGCTCGCGCTTCGGCGGCGCGCTGGACTGGGACCGCTACGCGGACGACGTCGTCGCGCTGCTCGACGACCTCGAGATCGAGCGCGCCACGATCGGGGGCGTCTCGATGGGCTCGGGGGTCGCGGTGCGGTTCGCGCTCACGCACCCGGAGCGCGTGGCGGGCCTCGTCGTGATGTCGCCGGTGTTCGCGGGGGCGGACCGCGGGCTGAACGCCGCGCAGCGCGACGCGTTCGCGAAGATGGACGCGGCGGGCCAGCGGACCCTCACCGACGGCATCGAATCGCTCCGTCCGTTGTACGCGGCTCTCCCGGAGCCGATCCATTCGGCGGCGATCGCGATGATGCTCGGGTTCGATCCGGAGAGCGTCGCGGCGACCACGCGGTTCCTCGCGACGGGCGCGCAGCCGTTCGACTCGATCGACGCGCTCGCCGCGATCGAGGCCCCGGTGCTGCTGGTGCCCGGCGCGGATCCGGAGCACCCACGCGAGGTCGCCGAGCTCTACGCGGCGCACCTCGCGAATGCGGAGTGGGTCGAGCCCGAAGACTTCGTCGCGCGCGCCGACGCGTTTCAGAGCGCGATCCCGAGCCAGGTCGGGTAGTCGACGACCCACGCGGCGAAGAGCCCGGCGATCAACGCGCCGAGCAGATACGCCGCGAGCGCGAGGACCACCGCCGCCGCGCCGTGCAGGCGGCGGCGGTGCGCCCACCAGAAAGTGAGCGCCACGGGCGCCATGATGATCGCCCCCACCCACAGCGCGCGGAAGACGCCGCCGGTACACCACGGACAGTTCGGCGTCGTCGCGACCTGGACGTTGCAGTGATCCGTCCCGCCGAAGAAGGGCGGCAGACACCCGCAGTCGTACTGGAAGTCGCACACCGAGTGCGCGGACAGGCTCATCACCGCGAGCACGAAGAGGATGCGCAGGGCGGCTCCCAACCCGGAGGAGCTTACCGCCCGCGCCTCGCACTACGCCATCAGGCAGGGCAAGCCGTCCGTCCGCAACGCCGTCACGTCGTAGCCGGTGGCCTGCATCAGCGACGCGATCACCAACGTGGGGGAGACGATCGTGCCGGTCTCGGCGACCGCGCCGGTGTTCGGATCGATCGGCATCGGCGTCATGCCGACGTCGCTCGTCGCGCCGACCACGCGGTTGCCCGGGACGTTCGCGCCCGCGAGGAGGCAGCTCGTCGCGAGGTGGTGGTCGCGGCCGCCGCGGTTGTTGAGGAGCGGCGTCCGCGAGAACTCCGAGAAGCAGAGGATAGTCGTGTGGTCGAGGAGCGTCCCGCCGCGGCTCGGATCCGGTTCGGCCTCGAGGTCCGTGATGAGCTGCGCGAGCGCGCCCCAGCCCTCGGCCTGGTTGTCGGGTTGGTCGGTCGCCCAGTTCGCGTCGTGCGTGTCGAGGTTCGCGGTCGCGTCGATCGTGATGACCTGCGTGAGCTCGTACTTCAACGCCTGGAACGCCGCGGCCGCCTGCGCGGGGACGCCGTCGATGTTCTGGATGCCGTAGCGCGTGCGCAGCGCCGCGATCTCCGGATCGTTCTGGCTGCCGAACGAGAACTTCGACGACAGCCCGGACTCCACGAGCTCGCGCGCCTTGATCTGACTGTCGCCGAGCCGCGTGAGGAGCCCGCGTCGATCCGCGCCGAGCGGATCGCACAGGTGCTTGCCGTCACGGAACGCGGCGAGTCGCTCGCGGACCGCCGGCGGCGGCGCGCCCGGCCCGACCGTCAACGAAGTCACCAAGTCGGTCACCGAGTTGACCGTTAGCCCCGACGCGTACGCCGGGAGCCCGTCGTTGTACGTCTCGGCGCCCATCACCAGGTTCGGGAACGGCGAGTGGTCGCCCTGCTGCGCGACGATGCGCGTCGGCACCGCCGACCCCGCGGCGGAGCTCCCGCGCGGCGTCTGGCCGGTGATGAAGTAGCGCCGCCCGACCTCGTGCGCGACGGTGTCCATCGACATCCCGCGCACCACGCAGAGCTTCTCGTAGTGCGGCGCCATCGCGCCCATCACCGGCCCGAACTCGATGTTCGATCCCGACGGCTGGATGATCGTGCGTGGGTATGCCGCGGGGAGCTGATCCCACCCGAGCTCGATGCGCGTCTCTTCGCGGCGCGCCTCGGTGAACACGTTCGGGTCGCGCGGGTCGAGCGACAGGAGCGTGTCCCAGCCGCCGCGGAAGTAGCAGAACACGAAGCTGTGGTCCGCCGCCGCGAGCGCGCGTCGCGGGCTGAGGAAGCTGTGGGCCACGAAGGCGCCAGCGCCGAGGCCGAGGGTCTTCAGGAACGTTCGTCGTTTCATCGTGATTCTCCTTGGCTCGCCGTCAGTACGCCATGAACTCGGGGGCGGTGAGCATCGCGATACACACCGCGAACCACGCCACCGGAGGCTCCTGCGTGGAAGCGACGTCGTCGTAGAGCGCGCGCAGGTCGTCGATGCCGTCCGTCGAGTCGCTCGGCACGTAGAGGCCGTGCAGCTTCAGGCGGAGGAACCGCAACGTCCCGTCCACGTCCGCGTCGTCCATGATGATCAGCCGCGGGTCACCGGGGGCCGCCTCGAGGTCGGCGCGCACGGCTTGGTTGCAGACGTCCGCGGCCATGTCCTCCATGAACTTCGCGAACAGCGGCGAGGGCTCCTCGTTGTGCGAGGTCGCTTGAATGTAATCGGCCTCGCCCAGCGTTCGGGACAGCGCGTCGAAGCCGGACTGCGCGCCGTTGCGCGAGTTGACGGTCCACGTGATGCCGTCGAACAACACCGGGATCGATCGCCGCAGCTGGTCCACCGACATCCGGCGCGCGAAGCGGCCCTCGGCCTCGGCGGGCGTCGGCGTGATCGTGGCCTCGCCGCGATCCTCGGGCATCGCGTGGGCCCAGGAGTCCGGGTAGAGCGTCTCGCTGCCGTCGGGCGGGACGGTGCCGGCGGGCGGCGTCGCGTCACACGCGGCGACCGCGAAGACGAAGAGGGGCGTCATCAGGATCCGCCGGTTCATCACTCACCTCCTCGCGCCGCTTCGACGTACTCGGGGCGCTCGACGATCGATTGGATCAGGGACTTGAGTCGGTAGCCGTTCGCCTCGAAGTCGGAGGCGAGCGTGGCGATCGCCTCGGCTTCCGCCGCGCTCGGCTCGCGCGACATCAGGCGCGTCCACATCTTCTGCACCGTGCAGGACGCGAAGACGCCGGACTCCACCGCGCTCGACGCGATCCCCAACGGACCCGCCTCGATGTTCGCGGCGCGCGTGTCGTCGGCGAACACGTACGCGCGCAACATGCCCACGTACTCGCCCTCGGACTCGGGGTCGGTGACGTCGGAGTCCGTGAAGTAGAACAGGCGACACGCCGGGAAGCGGCGGCCCGCGCCGGGCTGCGCGCACTGTTCGAGGTACGCGGGGAACCGGTCGTCGGTCATCGCGATCAGACCGGCCTCGGCCCAGCGGCCCCAGTGGGCGGCGGCGGGCTCCACGGCGAGGTGGCAGCCCTTGCAGCCGCAGCGCTTCGTGAGGTCGGGCTCCTTGTGACAGTCGTCGGTCGCGGGCGGGATGGGTTCGTTCGATTCGAAGTGCTGGCAGAGGAACGCCTCGTAGAAGCGGTTCGCGCGGCCGCGGTTCGACCCGAACTTCAACAGGTAGCCCGGCATCGAGAGGACGCCGGCGTGTTGGTCGCCGCGTTCGAGCGTCTGCCAGGTCGCGTCCGAGAACGCGCGGTCCGGGATCGCGTGGTCCTGCAGCGGCGCGGCGGGGAGCACGTTGCCGCCGGTCTGCGACTGGTGTGCGAGCCAGAACGCGAGCGGGCCGTCGATCTCGAAGTCCTTGCCGAGGACGACGTCGGTGTACGGGCGATCTTCACGGACGATCGCGTCCATGTAGCGGAGCAGCTGCTCGTTCATCGACGTGGTGATCGTGCGGGTCGTCCCGTCGAAGCCGGACTGACACCAGCGGAGGTTCGGGCCGCAGCCGCAGCCGGCGCCGCGCCCGTTCGACGCGCAGTCGATCTCGTTGCCGCGGTCGTCGGTCCAGGTCTCGGCGGTCTGCGCGTCGAACGCACAGACGCGGATGGTCGTGCCGGGCGCCCAGTACGGCTCGACCTCGACCCACCCCTCGCGGCGGATGTTCGCGTTCTGCGGATCCGGCGTGGTGAGGATCGCGCCGTCGCGATCGAAGCGCGCCGGCTCGTCGAGGCAGACCGCGGGGCCGCCGCGGTACTGGTTCCGGCGGAGCTGCGCCTGGAGGAAGTACGCCGGCGCGGGGTTGCGGCCCTGCGGGGGCGAGAGCTGGAACGCCTGGTTGGTGAGGCGCAGGTCGTTCACGTTCGTCCACAGCATGTCGAGGTGGTGGCGACGGACCTGGTGAATCAGATCTTCGGACTCGACCATCGCTTCGACGATGCTCGGATCGATCGCGCCGTTCGTGACGACGGACGCCTGCTCCTCGAGCGTGGGGACGCGGCCGCGGAGATCGAGGCTCAACCGGCGCAGATAGGAGAGGGACTCGGCGATGGCGGTCGCCTCATCGCAGACCTCGGCCGCGGCGGGCGACGCCACGAGCGAGAGCGCGACGACGAGCGTGAGGGTGTGCTTGCTCATTGTTCGAAACCTCCGTTCTTCCAGCGGCGGATGAGTTCGGCGCTGCCGCCCACGAGGGCGGCGCCGTCCTGTGGCATGCGCGAGGAGGCGACCTCTTCGATGATCGCGTCCGCCTCTTCGACC
>JAUHYN010000643.1 GCA_030426505.1 bacterium
ACTACTTCGGCAACCTGTTCATGGCCGAGGTCTCGGTCGGCGCGCGGCTCCTCGATCGCCTCTCCGCGACGGTCGGCGTCGCCGGCGACTACTGGATCGAAGACGGCCGCAGCGGCACCTACGCCGGCGGCGTCCCGAGCTTCCTCGACTACACGACGCTCCGCCTCCGCCCCTGGGTCGGCGTGCGCTACACGCTCGGCCCGCTCTCCGCCGGCTACCACTTCGAGCTCGTGACCAAGAAGGTCGACACCACCGACGACACCCAGGACACGGACATCGGCCCGGTGATCCGCAGCGTCGGTTGGATGGCGGCGCAGTTCTAGTGCCAAGGTCCTCGTGAAGCGAGGACCGTTATGGCCTAGCCCGCAGCAAATAGCTTCCAGTCCGCAGCAAGATCTCCCGAGCGCATCAGGCGCTGAAGCGTCGCACCGAGGAGCTGCCGGCTGCCCGCTGGTCGCTGAGAGCTAGGGTAGCGTCACCCGCATCAGCAGACCGGCGAGATCGAAGCGCGCCGTCGCGCCCTCGGGGCGGTCGGCCGACGGCGACAACGTCACCTCGGAGCCGTCACGCCCATAGGCCGTCACGAACACGTAGCCGTCCGGGTGCGGCGTGAGCGTGACGCGCGCCGTGGCGTCCTCGAAGTCCGCGTAGCGGAGCTCGCCCGTCGGTTCGAGCGCTTCGTCGAAGAAGAGGAGCGCCCCGATGAAAGGGTTGTAGCGCGCGCCGAACGGCGTCGCGACGAACCCGGAGTCGGGAAGCGGGTGGAGGTCGCGGGCGCCGTCGCCGCGCACCACACGCACGTGCCCGTCGCGATCCAGGAGCGCGTGATCGAAGGCGAACCCGGTCGGCGACACCGTGACCCAGCTCTGCGCGACGCCGCCCTCGTACGGGACCCACACGTCCATCGGCCGCCAGTCGTCGAGCCGCGCGGCCTCGAAGTCCCCGGTCGCCGAGAAGCGCGCGAACAGCGTCCGCGACGCATCGTCGGACGGATTGTCGTAGGACGCCAACGTCGCGCCCTCCGGATCGCGCAGCGTGAGGCTCGCGCCCGCTTGGAGCTCGGCCGCGACGAACCCGCTCCCGTCCGGAGCGACGCGCACGGAGCAGTCCGTCGGGTGCGAGCTGAAGCCGCGCCCGACGAACGCGCGCGCCCAACGGGCGTGGCCATCGGGATCGAACTGAAGGATGAAGCAGGCCAGCATGGCGGTCTGGTCGAATGCGAAGCTGTGCTCCTCGTCGCCGCGGATCTCGAACCCCGTCCAATTCGCCGCTTGGTGGAACATGAGGGTCGACGCGCCCGACGCCAGCACGCGACCGAAGACGCGATCGATCGTGTGGTGGTACACGTCGATGACGCGATCCCAGACGATTTCACCGTCGAGTGTCACGCGCGCGATCCACACGGCGCGCTCGGACTCGTAGACACGATCGCCGACACGCAGACCATCCCTGAACGCGGCGACCACGATGAAGTCGTCGGCGTCTCCGGTGACGGCGAAGACCTGCCACACGCCGCTGTCGATGCCGAAGAGATCGAGGCGCCATCGCGCTTCGAGGTCCGGTGACACCTTCTGCAGTCGCGCGTCGCGGCCGGAGAGACTGGTGACGAGGAGATCGTGATCGCTCAGGACGGTCACTTCGCCGTCGAACCCGATCACGGCGACGCCCTCCGGAAGCCCCGGCTCGGGCTTCGGTGGATCGTTGGGTTGCGTCGGGGGCTCCATCGGTGGAGGCGGCGAGGGCGGCCCGAGACCGGGCAGGAGCCCCTCCGTGTCCGCGACGCACCCTGTGGCGAGCACGACGACGAGCGCGAGCATTCTGAAGTCGACGCGCACCACGATGAAATCGTAGGCGGGTTCGCCCGCGTTGGCCAAGCGCGCTCGAGCGCGGCGTGTCCGCGCGGCCGAACTGCTCTATCATTCGACGCCCGTGCCTTCGTCACGCGACGTGCTCGCCGCCCTCGCCCTCTGTGTCCTCGCCGCGCCGCGCCCCGCGGACGCCAGCTCGCCGGTCGTCGCGGTGTTCGACCTCGAGAGCAAGCGCGCGCGCCTCGCCGACGACGTCCTCACGAGCATGAGCGACTACATGGCGACGCGCCTCGCGGTGACGGGGCGCTACAAGGTCGTCCCGCGTTCGGAGCTGAAGCGCGCGCTCGTCGCGCAGAAGAAGGACTCGTACAAGCAGTGCTACGCCGACGCCTGCCAGATCGAGATCGGCAAGGAGCTCGCCGCGGAGAAGTCCCTCGCGAGCCAGGTGTCGAAGCTCGGCAAGCTCTGCATCGTGACGCTCACGCTCTACGATCTCCGCGAAGCCGCGACCGACGCCGCCGGCACCGGCCGCGGGCCGTGCTCGGAGGAAGGCGTGCTCGCCTCGATCGACGCGGCGCTGTCGGAGCTGATCCACGGCGCGCGCCCCCCGCCGCGCGCGGCGGCCACCGTCCCGTCGCCGTCGAACGCGTCGCCGTCGGGCCCCGACCGGGCGACCGCGTCGCCGCCCAGCCCAGTCACCTCGCCCGTCGAGCGCGCGACGCCGCCCGCCGTCGTCGCGCCGGCCGTACAGGCCACACCGTCGCCCCCGCGCGAAGGCCTCGGGGATCACGTCCTCGACCCCCGCCGCCACATCGCGAAGCCGCGGCCGCAGAAGCTCGTCGCGGTGGAGCTGAAGAACCTCGAGCGACTCCTCGCCGCGACGCCGCAGTCCTCGAAGGATCGGCCCGCGCTGTTGCTCCGCCTCGGCGACGGGTACGCCGAGCTCGCGGCCGCGAGCGCGGACCGCGCCCGCCGAGAGGCGCTCCAGCGCTCGATCGATCTCTACCAACAGATCGTGAAGGCGTACCCGAACGACGATCGATTCGCCGACGCGATGTGGAGCATCGCACTCACGCGCCGGAGCCAACGGGCGATGGAGGACGCGGAGCAGATCACGATGACGCTCCTCCGCAAGACGCCGAACTCGAGGCACGCCGGGCGCGCCCGCGCATTCCTGGGCGACCTCCTCTTCGCCGAGACCAACGCGAGCGCCAACACCCTGAAGCGCGCGGGCCGCGCGTACGCCTCCGTGCCGAAGGCCGGCGGGCCCGCGTCGGTGATCGGTTACGCGAAGTACATGTCCGGGCACGTGGCGTGGCGCCAAGGCGAGCTCGAGGCGGCGCGCGACGCCTTCACGGCGGCGATGAAGGCGACCGAGGGCGACGCGAACCCAGGCGCGCGCGAGGTCCACGCCGCGGCGCGCGCCGACTTCGAGCGCATCACGACGCCGTAGAGGCACCAACTTTTACAACCCCTTTACCCAACGCCCCGCGGCGCGGTGGCAGGCTGGTCTCATGAACCGAGCCCTCCTCCTCGCCCCGCTCCTCCTCGCCGGCAGCTGCGCCACCCTCTCCAGCGAGCCCGCCGATCCCGAGCTCGTGGAGCTCGACGCGAAGCTCTCCCAGGACGTGCTCCTCGCCGCGCAACCGAACGAGCTGCGCGCGGTGCTCGAGATCCGAGGCAAGGCTCCGCAGGACGACGAGCGCGTGCCGCTCCACGTCGCGCTCGTCATCGACGCTTCGGGTTCGATGAAGGGCGAGGCGATCGGGCGCGCGCGCGAAGCCGCGGTCGATCTGATGCGTCGCCTCGCGCCGAACGATCGCTTCACGGTCGTCGCGTTCCACACCAAGGTCGACGTGCTCGCGGAGGGCGAAACGATCGCGAAGACCGACGTCGACGAGCTCGCCCAGCGCCTCGCCGGGCTGCAGGCGATCGGCACCACCAACCTCTCGGGCGGCCTCGGCGCCGCGCTCGCCGCGCTGGAGAGCGCGCCGCGCACCAACGAGGTGCGCCGCGTCGTGCTCCTCAGCGACGGCCGACCGAACAACCCGGCCGCCGTCGCCGCGCAGATCGCGAGCCTCCCGTCGCGACAGATCCCCGTGACCGCGCTCGGCCTCGGCGTCGACTACGACGAGCTCCTCCTCGCGCGCATCGCGGAGTCGAGCGGCGGGCGCTTCACGTTCGTCGAGGAGCCCGCGATGATCGCCCAGGTGTTCGAGCGCGAGGTGATGCGCCTCGACCGCGTCATCGCGAAGGGTGGCATGCTCACGATCACGCCCGGCCCCGGCATCCGCGTCCTGCGCGTCGAGGGTCAGCCGGCGGTCGCGCGCGACACCACGTTCAACGTGACGATCGGCGACCTCTCCGCCGACGAGAAGCGCGAGGTCGTCCTCTCCCTCGTGACCGATAGCCGCAACAAGGACGTGACCCTCGAGATGCTCGACATCGAGCTCACGTTCGAGGACGCGATCGCGAACGCCGGCCGCCTCGAGCGCCGCGAGTTCCTCGCCGCGACGACCTCCATGGACGAAGCGAAGGCCGCCGCGAGCCGCGACGTCACCGTGCTCGGCGCCGCCGCCCGCGCCCGCGCCGGCAGCGCCGCCCTCGACGCGATCGCGATGGCGCGCAGCGGCGCGAAGGAACCAGCCGAAGCCCTCCTCGACGCCGCGATCGCGCAAGCGAAGGAGGACGCGGAAGCGTTCGAGGATCCGCGCCTGGCGGAGGCGTTGGAGAACTTGGAGCGCCTCCGCGAGGACCTACCGGCGGCGGCGGCGCAGGCGCACCTGGAGGAGAAGTCCGTGTCGATCAAGAACCGACGCGCGCACAGCAGCGCGTGGTCGTACACGCACTGAACATTCGAATTCGCATCCCCCGCTCTCGTGGAGAAATCGGGTCGGGGGATACGAACGGAGACGGAGGCGGTGACCGCCCCCCAGACGATCAGCTGTTCCCGAGCTTCGGCTTCACCGTCTTCTGACCGGCGGCCTTCCAGCCCTTCACGCCGACCGGGAGCACCGCGACGTTCGAGTAGCCCGCTTCCATCGCGCGGCCCGCGGCGACCTTCGACGCGCTACACATCTCGTTGCTGCAGTAGAAGACGAGGTTCTTGCGCTTGTCCTTCGGGAGCTCCTTCGTGGCGTCGAACTCGCTGTACGAGGTGAGCATGATCGCGCCCGGGATCACGCCGAGCTTCTCGCGAGTGTCCGAGCTGTTCGCGTCGACGAAGGCCGGCTTCATCTCCTTCGCCTGATCGACGGAGACGGTGGTCACTTCCTTCTTGTTCCCACCACAAGCGAGGGCTGCGGCCGGAGCGGCGACGAGGCCGACGAGTGTCACGAACATGATCTGCTTCAGCATGGAGTGTTTGTTCCCTTTCGTTGCCGTCGCCCCTCGGGGTCGCGGCGCAATGGTTACAATCTAGACGGGGATCTTGTTCCTCGTCACGCCCCCTACGGTACGACCCCGCGAGACGTTTCGGATCCG
>JAUHYN010000644.1 GCA_030426505.1 bacterium
AACGACCTTGCCGGAGATCGCCTTCGCGGTAAGCTCCGGACCGGAGGGATCTTCGCGATCGAGAAGTGGCGCTTCAAGGTGACGCGAATGCGTCGTGGCAAGGTGCTGCACGTCGAAGCGCGCATGATCGGCCAGCCGCTCGGCACCGCAGTGGCCTGATCGTCGGCGATGTCGATCCTCCGACCCAGCGATACGCGGCGGCGAACGCTCGCGTTCTACGTGAACCACCCCGTCACGGACTTCTTCGTGATGGTGTTCATCATCGCGTCGGTCGTGCTGCTCGTCTTCGAGGAGACGATGCCGGTCTCGGATGGCTCCTGGGTCCTCTACGCGAGCGATTCGATCACCGCGATCTTCGCGATCGAGCTCTCGCTCCGGTTCATCGTCGCGAAGAAGAAGAAGCGCTACTTCAGGCGCTACTGGCCGGACCTGTTGGCGTTGCTGCCTTTGCTGCGGCCGCTGCGCTTCTTCCGGTTCTTCCGGTTGCTGCGCCTGTTCCGGCTGTTCCAGCTCGGGCTGCTGCTCGACCGTCGCGTGTCGGTGCTGCGCGGCGTGCTGCGCGTGAACTTCTACTTCCTGTGGATCCTCGTGGTGCTGACGATCATCTTGGTCATCGGCAGCGCGGTGATGGCGTTCGTGTTCGAGCACCGCGTGGGCGACGGGTTCTCGAGCCTCTCCGACAACATGTGGTGGGCCGCGTACACGATCATCGCGGGCGAGCCGATCGGCGGGCACATGCCGGCCACGCCCTACGGTCGGCTCCTCTTGGCGGCGATGATGCTCTCCGGGATGACGCTGTTCGCGATCTTCACCGGCGTCGTCTCGGCAACCATGATAGACCGGCTCCAGGGGACGACGCGGTTGGGCGAGTTGGACATCGACGAGCTCGAAGATCACATCATCATCTGCGGGTGGAACGACGGCGGCGAAGCGCTCGTCGGTGAGTTGACCGCGGACGAAGAGCTGAGCGGTCGCGCGATCCTGCTCGTGAACGAGCGGGAGGAGATGCCGGACCTCACGACGACCGGCGTGCGCCCGGACCTCGTCTATCACCTCGCGGGGGACTTCACACAGCTCAAGGTCCTCGAGCGCGCCGGCGTGGAGCGCGCGTATCGCGCCGTGGTCCTCGCCGACGACACGCGCGGTCACCTCGAGGCCGACCGGGACGCGCGCTCGGTGCTCGCGGCGCTCACGATCGAGCGCATGAAGAAGGGCATCTACTGCGTCGTCGAGTTGATGGACGCCGCGAACGAGGCGCACCTCGCGGTGGCCGGCGTCGAGGCGTTCATCATGCGCAACGACCTCGCCGGGCGCGCGCTGGCCTCGGCGTGCCGGCACCCGCGGCTCATCGACGTGATGATGAACCTGCTCACCCTCCGCCGCGGGCAGACGCTCCTGCGCCTCCCCGGGCCGAAGGAGGCGACGCGCTTCGGCTCTCTGCTCTCCGGGCTCAAGGCGGAGCGGGGGGCGCTGCTGATCGGCGTCGAGGCCAAGGATGGCGACACGGTGATCAACCCGTCGCACGACCTGATGGTCACGCCGGAGCATCACCTCCTGGTGATCAGCGACATCCTCGTCGAATCCAAGTGACGGGGCGTTCGCTTCAGTGGACCGTCGCGAGCGCCTGCGCGCGCGACATGAGTTCGAGGAACTCGCGCTTGTCCGGGTCGCGATCGGGGCGGGCGCCTTCGGCGATCGAGATGACCTGCGCGTAGGACCACGCCTTCGCGCGCGGGCCCTGGCGGAGGAGCTCCGCGGCGCCGACGACGGCGGTGGCGAACCGCAGATCCGCGGGGGCGCGGTGGAAGGCGCGGCGCACCATCGACGTGGTGATGCGGACGGAGGTCTCCTTCGCGGCGTCTTCGCCGGGGCGCTTGGCGCGCACGAAGACCTCGCCGAGGCGGCCCTCGCCGGCGTGTTCGTCGAGGACGAGCTCGTACAGCGCGGTGACCTGGTGGCCGGCGCCGATCTCGCCGGCGTCGACCTCGTCGCGACGGAAGTCTTCGTCGGCGATCGCGCGGTTCTCGTAGCCGACGAGGCGGTAGCGCTTCACGACGTGCGTATCGAAGGCGACCTGGATCTTCACGTCCTTCGCGACGTCTTGGATCATCTTGTTGAGGTCGCGCCCGAAGACGCGCTGCGCCTGGCGCTCGGAGTCGACGTAGAAGTAGTTGCCGTTCCCCTTGTTCGCGAGCTGCTCCATCATCGCGTCGCGGTAGTTGCCGTCGCCGAAGCCGATCGTGCTCAGCGAGACGCCGCGGTCTACGTACGTCCTGACCCGCTCGAGGAGCTCGCCCGGTGAGGTCGCGCCGATGTTCGCGTCGCCGTCCGAGCAGACGATGATGCGCGTGGTCGTGCCCTCGGCGAGCATCGCGTCGGCCTGCGCGTAGGCGAGTGACAGGCCCGACTCCATCGCGGTGCCGCCCGAGGATGCCAGCCCGTCGAGTGCGCCGATGATCTCGCGTTTGTGCCGCGCAAGAGTCGGCGGAAGGACCAGCGCGATGCTCCCGGCGTAGGTCGTGATCGCGACGCGGTCGTCGGGGCGAAGGTGCTCGACCGCGATCGCGAGGCTCCGCTTGGCGAGCGCGAGCTTGTCACTGCTCGACATCGAGCAGCTCGTGTCCACGAGAAAGACGAGGTTCGCGGGCAGGCGCTCGGCGTTGGAGAGCGGGCGCGCCATGAGGCCGACGCGGAGCAGGTGCGTGCCCTCGCCGTCGTCGGTGGGGGACGCCGCGCCGTCGACCTCGATCGAGAACAGTCCGTTCGCGAGGCGCGGCGGTCGGTAGTCGTAGGCGAAGTAGTTGAGGAACTCCTCGGGCCGGACGAGCGACGGGTTGGGCATCGCCCCCGAGAAGAGCGAGCGTCGGGCGATCGCGTAGGCCGCGGTGTCGACGTCGATCGCGAAGGTCGAGAGGTGGTCGACGATCGCTTGGGTCTCGCGCGCGACGACGTGATCGGGGCGACCGATGAACTGCGCGGGGCCTCCGCGGTGCGGGAGCTGGATCTGCGCGTACTGGAACGGCGCCGCCTCGACGTCGATTCGGTCGCGTTGGTCCCGCCGCTCGATGTCCGCGCCGCCCGTCGTCCCGTAGCCGCCGCCGGCCATCCCGAGGCCGCCGCCGCCCATCCCGTAGCCGGAGCCACCCATGCCGAAGCCGCCGGAGCCGCCGCCGATCCGCGGCGCGCGTGCGCTCCGCCCGCCGAGCGACCCGTGTCCCGAGCCTTCGACATACAGCGTCCCGACGTAGACCGGCTCCGCGTGGCCGCCCGACGGCGTCCGCTGGATCGCGATCCCGCGCGCGGGCGCGGCCTTCAGCGTGGTCGTTGGGGGCGTGAGCGGGCCGTGGCTACAGGCGGCGAGGGTGATGGCGGCGAGGGGAGCTAAGGGGCGCACACCCGATGGGACAGCGGCCGGTGCTCCCGAGTTCCGTCAACTCGCGCGCTTCGCGCCGGTCCACATCACGAAGTCCGCGCTCGGCATCGGCTTGGCGAACAGGTAGCCCTGACCGACGTCGCACCCGAGCTTCCGGAGGAACGCGAGCTCTTCCTCGGTCTCGATGCCCTCCGCGACGACCTCCATCCTGAGGCTCTTCGCCATCGCGATGATGGCGCGGGCGACGGCGCCTCGGTCGGCGTGGGCGTGGACGTCGGTCACGAACGCGCGGTCGATCTTGAGCGTGTCGATCGAGAACCGCGTCAGGTAGTTCAACGAGGAGTAGCCGGTCCCGAAGTCGTCGAGCGCGATGCGGCAGCCGAGCGCCTGGAGGTCGGCGAGGATCTGGAGCGCGGCTTCTCCGTCGGCGACGAGGGTGCGCTCCGTGATTTCCAACTCGAGGCTCTCGGGTGAGAGGCCCGTCCGTTCGAGCGTTTCGCGCACCACGTCCACGAAACCCACCTCCGCGAACTGATCGGCGGAGACGTTCACCGCCATGCAGAGGTCCGTCAGGCCGTTGTCACGCCACCGCACCGCCTCTTCGCACGCGCGCTCGAGCACCCACTTGTCGATGCGGGTGATGAGCCCAGTCTCTTCCGCGACGGGGATGAAATCGGCGGGGCTCACGAAGCCGAGGTCGGGATCGATCCAGCGGAGCAGCGCCTCCGCGCCGCACACCTGGTGGCCGTGGACGTAGACCTTCGGCTGATACGCGAGCGTGAACGCGCCGTCGTCGATGGCGCGTCGGAGTCGTCCCTCGAAGTCGATGCGCTTGGCGCGCTCGGCGCCGATGCGGTCGTCGTAGAACGCCGTCGACCCGCGGCCCTGCGTCTTCGCTTCGCCGAGCGCAGTCGCGGCGGCCTCGAGGAGGCACTCCGCGTCGTCGCCGTCTCCGGGGAACACGCTCACGCCGAGGCTGCTCGTCAGGTAGACCGTCTTGCCGGAGATGACGAACGGCTGCGCGATCTCGCGTTGGATGCGCTCGGTCGCCTCGTGGACCTCGAGGACATCCTCGACGTGCGGGAGGATCGCGACGAATCCCACGCGGCCGCTCCGGCCGAGCAGCCCGGGGACGAAGCCCTCTCCGTCGCCCCGCATCATCGTGGCCGTGAGTCGCTCCGCGTAGACGCGCAGGAGCTCGTCGCCGTTGCGGTGTCCGACGGAGTCGTTGACCCGCTTGAACTGGTCCGGGTCGATCGCGATCACCGCGACGCGATCGCCGCGGGAGCGCGCCTCGTGGATTCTGTCGTCGAGGCGCGCGGCGATCAGGCGCTGGTTCGGGAGGTTCGTGATCGGGTCGAAGTTCGTCAGGTGCCGGATGCGGCGCTCGGCCCTCTTGCGCGAAGTGATGTCTTGCACCGTGGCGAGGAGTCGCAGCACGCCGGTCGACTCTTCGCGCCCGATCTCACCCTCCTGGTAGACCACGCGCGCGGTCTCGCCGGGCGGCTGGATGCGGTGTTCGATGTGGAGGGGGATGCGGCGCTCCACGGTGCCGTCGAGCGCTTCGATGAATCGCGCGCGGTCGTTCTGATGGACGAGGGTGAGGAGATCGTCGAGCCGAACGTAGCCGTGCTCGTCGAAGCCGAACACGCGACGGGCCTCCGAAGACATTTCGAGGCCCTCGTCGCCCACGCGCCACTCCCAGTGTCCGATTCGCGCGATGCGCTGCGCGTTCGCGAGGCGACGCTCGCTGTCGCGGAGCGAGGACACCGCCTTCGTCGCGCGCAGCATGTAGCGGAGGCGGTGCGTGAGGACCGCGAAGTGGACCGGCTTGATGACGTAGTCCGTCGCGCCGACTTCGTACGCGTGCGCGATGTTCTCGGGGTCCTCGTGCGCTGTCATGACGACGATCGGGACG
>JAUHYN010000645.1 GCA_030426505.1 bacterium
TCGAGGATCAGCTTCATCTCCTGCACGCGCATTCGCCAGAAGCGCGGCGCGCCCGGTTCGTCGCGCGAGACGCCGGCGACCTTGGAGTTGGCGTGGGTCGGTTGGATCACGACGAAGCCCTGCTCGGCGAGGAAGTTCGCGAGCGGGGCGTACCCGTCCTTGGAAGGGAGGTAGAGCGACGGGCCGTCGCCGTGCGAGAGCAAGACGATCGGGAGGTCGCGCCCGACGACGGGCGCGGTGATGCGGAGCTCGAGCGGCGCGGGGCGGAACGGGGCGGTGAGGGTCACGGGGCTGATCGAGACCGTCTGGACGGGCTCGCGGATCGGCAGTCTTCGGGCCTTGTCGATGAGGTTGTTCATGGAGGACTCCGTGGGGTCGAGTGGCCGCGCCTCCGGGGATCGGCGGCGCCAGCTAAAGTGGAACGTTGTTCCATATAGCATCCGGAACGACGTTCCGTTTGTCAACGACCGCCTTTCGGGCGAAGGAATCCCTGTGGCGTCGTCACGCGAGAAACCGAGCGGCGCCGCGGCGAAGCGGACGCTCCGCGCCGACGCGCAGCAGAACGAGGACGCGGTCCTGCAGGCCGCGAAGGAGGTGTTCCTGACCTCGGGTGTCGATGCGCCGGTTCGCGAGATCGCGGAGCTCGCGGGGGTCGGGATCGGGACGTTGTACCGGCGCTTTCCGAAGCGCTCGGATCTGATCGCCGCGGTGTTCCGTCGGGAGATCGACGCGTGCGCCGAGACCGCGGAGGGCCTCGCCGCGGAGCACGCGCCCGGGGACGCCGTCGCGCACTGGCTCCGGCGCTACGCGACGTTCATGGGGACGAAGAAGGGGCTGGCCGCCGCGCTCCACTCGGGCGATCCGGCGTACGCCGAGCTGCCGATCTACTTCCGCGAGCGGTTCGAGCCGGTGCTCGGCTCGCTCCTCGAGCGCGCCGCCGCGTGCGGTGACATGCGCGCGGACGTGGAGCCGTACGATCTGTTGCGGGCGATCGGGAACCTGACGATGAGCAGCGGCGCGGACGGCGACGCGCACACCGCGCGGATGGTGGAGCTGTTGGTGGACGGGCTACGCCGGGCCCCCGAGGTCAAGGCTGGATCGAAGCGCCGGGGAGCGCCGCGCACATCGCGCCGGCCTGGTCGTCGCCGAGGATCATGACGCTCGCCATCCCGGACGCGATCGGGCCGGAGCCCGGGTAGCTCGGGAGCGGGAAGACGCCGATGCGCCCGCGGTCGTTCTGACCCGCGCCGTTGCCTCCGAACCTCGATCCGGCGGTGACGTCCGCGACGTAGTCGCCGTCGAGATCGGCGCCGATGTCGATCGACACGCCGAGCTCTTCGCGCGCGCAGTTGCCGGTGTCGACGCACGAGCCGTCGATGATCCGGAACGGGCGGGACGACGGAGTGGGGAGGCCCTCGTAGACGTAGACGCGCCCCTTGGCGCCGAGGTGATTCGGCGCGCCGACGGCGAGGTCGGGGTAGCCGTCGCCGGTGACGTCGTGTCCGCCCGCGATCGACGCCCCGAACATCCCCAGCTCGGTGAGTTGCAGATCGGCGGGGAGGCTCGCGGCCCAGGACGTGCGCCCGTAGAAGATGTGGACGATGTCCTTCACCGGGCTCGAGACGGCGAAGTCCTCGATGCCGTCGCGGTTGAAGTCCGACAGCGAAGTGATCGCGGCGCCGAAGGCCTCGGAGTCGTCGCTGCCCATCAACGTGAAGGACGGCGTGGTCGGCGCGGCCCCTTGAGCGGCCGGCGACATGTAGAGCGCGACGCGACCCGTGCGCAACGTGCCTTGCATGTACTTCGGCTCGCCCACCGCGAGGTCGGGCCAGCCGTCGTAGTCGATGTCGCCGACGCGCGCGACGGAGCGGCCGAACTCGGTGCCGGGCGACTGCGCGGTGAGGTGCGCGACGAACGAGGTGGTGGTCGGCCAGAAGCCGGAGCCGCCCGCGTAGACGAAGACCTGGCCGACGCTCTTGGGCTGCGCGCCGGGCGCGCCGACGATCAGCTCGCCGACGCCGTCGACGTCGAGGTCCTCGATCGCGACGCTCGCGCCGAACGCGTCGCCGGCGTTCATCCCGACGAGGATGGGGCCGGCGGCCTGAGGCATCGAACCCGACGCCGCGAGGCCCGGCCCGCCGAAGATGACGTAGACCGCGCCGTGACCGTTTTCGCGGGGCGCGCCGATCGCGAGGTCTTCGAAGCCGTCGCCGTCGAGATCGCCGATCGCGATCGAGCTGCCGAACGCGGATCCGGCGCCCGCGCCTTGGTAGCTGCGGTCGGCGCCCTGCACGCCCATCGCCGCCTGGGCCTTCGGGCCGAAGACGACGTGGACGCGACCGACGTCCGACTGCGAGCCGGCGTCGTAGCCGGGCGCGCCGAAGACGAGGTCGGGGTAACCGTCGCCGTTCAGGTCGCGCGGCGTGGCGACCGGGACGGTCGAGTCGAACATCGCGTAGACCTCGCGCACGGTCGACATCTCGACGACGCACGCGCCCGAGCCGGTGCAGGCGCCCTCCCAACCCCTGAAGACGGAGTTGGCGTCCGGCGTGGCGAAGAGCTCGACCGACGCGTTGCGCGGGAAGCGGACGCTGCAGCGCGTGCCGCAGTCGATGCCCGCGGGCGTGGAGGTGATGTGGCCGTAGCCGGAGCCGCCGGGGCCGACCAACAGGTCGACGTTCGCGCCGCCGTCGTCGAGCATGAAGGCGCCGCCCGCGAAGCGCGGCGTGTCCATCGTGATGACGCATTCGCCGGTGCCGCCGCAGTCGCCGATCCACCCGCTGAAGCCGGAGCCGGAGCCGGCTTGGTGGTAGAGGGTCACGCGGGTGTTGGTCGGGAACTGGCCGTAGCAAGTGCCGCCGGTGCAGTCGATGCCGGCGGGCTGGGAGTAGATGCGCCCGCCGCCGCTCCCGTAGACGTCGACCTGGAGCGTCTGGTTCCGTGCGGCGATCGGTTCGAAGCGCGCGTCGAGGTTGGTGTCGCCCATGACCACGAACGTGCAAGCCAACTTGCCGGAGCAGGGCGCGTTCTCCCAGCCGACGAATTCGGAGTTCGCGTCGGGTGATGCGTTGAGGACGATGCGCGTGCCGATGTCGACCTGCGCGACGCACGCGGCGCCGCAGTCGATGGCGCCGGATGGCGCGGCGACGTGGCCGGCGCCGACGCCGATCTTGTTGACGGTGACGGAGGCGGTCGGGGGTTGTTTGGCGTCGTCGTCGACGCAGGCGAGGGCCTCCGGATCGCAGTGTTGGTCGGCGCCGCACTCGACGACGACGGCCGGGTCACCGTAGCGCTCGCAGACGGTGTAGCCGCTGAGGTCGCCGTTGCACTGGCCTTCGCCGGGGCGGCAGAGGGACGTCTCGGGCTCTTCGTCTTGCAGCGTGCCGACCTGGTCGACGGTGAGCGCGGCGGGCGCGCAGCCGACTTCGGTGCAGGTCTCGCTCTCGCCGCACGCGACACCGCGGCACGAGCTCGCGATGAACATCGGGATGCGCATGCGACCCACCGGCTCGAAGCCGACGATCGCGCGGCGGAGGACGACGTCCTGTCCGGCGACGTCGATCGCACGAACTTCGACGAGGAGCGGGCTGCCGTCTTCGGGCGGGAGGACGCCGAGCGAGATGGGGAGTGGGGTCTCGGGGAGCGCGAAGGTGGCGCCGTCTTCGGACGTCCCGCCCTGAGCGCTCGCGCGGATCTCGAGGCCGATCGCGTCTTCCGGGATCGTGAGATCGGTGTCGACGACGACGACGAATTGCTCGGCTTCGGAGGAGCACCCGAACACGACGAGCGCGACGGCGGTGAGCGCGATGCGTTTCATTACCGGCCTCCCAGCGGGCGCAGGACGACGTCGGCGGTGCCGCCGTAGGTCGTGGGCTGCGACGTGGCGACGAGACCGACCGCGACCGCGCCGCCCACGACAGCGGCGCCGGTCAGGATCCAGAAGACGGGGCTCGAGAGGATCGAGTCGTCCTCCGGTTCGGGCTCGGGGGTGGTCACGACCGCGGCGGCCTGGGGCGCGGGCGGTGGGGGCGCGCTCTCGAGCACGGCCTCCGCGGCGAGGCGCGCGCGCGCTTCCGCTTCGGCGGCGGCGGCTTCGCGCTCGGCTTCGCGTCGCGCGGTCTCTTCGCGCTCGCGCCGGGCCTCTGCTTCTGCCGCGCGCTGCTCCTCTTCGGCCTTTCGCTTGGCCTCGGCCTCTTGCTCCTTGCGTTGCTTGGCCGCGATCTCTTCGAGGAGGCCGAGCGTCTCGCGGACCTCGTCGGCGTTGTCGGGTTCGGTCGCGAGGTACTCCTCGAAGTACCGGACGGCGTCGGCGTAGCGCCGCAGCGATCGCAGGCACTGCGCGAGGCCGAAGATCGTCGCGGGGCGGCGGCCGGACTGTTCGTAAGCCTGCTCGAAGTACGGGAGCGCGGCGACGAACTCCTCCGCTTCGAAGTAGCGCGTGGCCTTCACGTAGGCCGCGCGTCCGCCGTCGCCTTCTTCGGCGTG
This sequence comes from bacterium, assembly GCA_030426505.1. Taxonomy (GTDB): domain Bacteria; phylum Myxococcota; class Kuafuiibacteriia; order Kuafuiibacteriales; family Kuafuiibacteriaceae; genus JAUHYN01. The sequence continues at coordinate 4,486 of JAUHYN010000645.1, forward strand.
GGCGATCGAAGCGACGCTCGACGCCGCGACGAAGATCCAAACGGTCGCATTCCTCACCATGGCACCAACTCCCGCTTCTTCACGACGCGCTTCTTTTCCTTCTCGACGGTTCGCTTCGGCACGAGCCGCGACGGGCGCCGACGCAGCCGACGCTTGCGCGTGGCCTTCGCGGGTGGCTCCTCGTCCGGCTTCACTTCCTCTTCGGGCTCGGGCTTCTCGGCGTCGTCGTCCTTGGCCTCGGTGGGCTGAGGCGCGACTTCGACGGGCTCGGTCGGGGTCGGGTCCGGATCGGGTTCGACGGCCTTCGCGGGCGCGGGCGGCGCGGCGACCGGCGTGGCGACGACCTCGGTCCCGGAGCGCTGCCACGCGAAGAACGCGAGGCCCGCCGCGACGATCAACGCGATGACGCCGCCGATGAACAGCGACCAACGCGGGCCGCCGGCCTCCGGGGGGAGGTCGATCATCGAGGGCATCGGGTTCGCGGTGGGTTCGAACTCACGGCTGTCGCGCCGGAGGCTCTTCAGGTGTTCGGAGAACTCGGGGCCTTCTTCGCGGGCGAGGACGATGAGTTCGGAGAGCGCGTTCGCGAGCTCGGCGATCGAGGGGCGATCCTCGGGATCGAGCGCGAGGCACCAGGTGATGAGCTCGCGGACCGACGTGGGCGCGGGGAGGTCGGCGGGGAGGACGAGCTCCGGGATCTCGCCGAGGAGCTTCTGCGAGAGCATAGGCATCCGGTTGCCCGAGTACAGGCGCGTGCCGGTGACCATCTCGTAGAAGATCTCGCCGACCGCGTAGATGTCG
>JAUHYN010000646.1 GCA_030426505.1 bacterium
AAGTTCGCGAACGGCGGCGAGGCGAACGGCAACGACGGCTCGATGGCCCTCCTCGGCCGCGCGGATCTGTCGCTGTGGTTCGTGGACCTCCGCTTCCCGCTCGACTCCACGCGCCCCGACGACTCCGGTCCGTTCGAGCTCGTGCTCAAGGCGCCGTTCGGGATCGGTCCACACCGCTTCGCGCCGATGCTGATCGTCCACGTCGCCGACGAAGCCCTCGGGCGCTCGGTGATCGAAGCCGGCGTCGGCTATCACTACGCGCGCCACGGGCTCGGCCTGAAGCTCGAGGTCACGGCGTTCGACGGCGCTCCGGATCGCACGCGCGCCACGGCGCTCGGCGGCAAGCTCGGCTGGAACGCGCAGCTCTCGTACCTCGTGACCGATCACATCGGTGTGCTCGTGGAGGCGGACGGCGTCACTGCGATCTCCGAACGCGAAGGCCAGCCGCCGCCCGAGCTCGGCGACACGATCGTCCGGCTCCTCCCCGGCGTCCGCTTCTTCCTCCCCGACGCCGAAGGGATCGAGCTCGGCGTCGCGGGGCTCTTCACGTTCGTCCCCGACGGCTACGCCGTGGGCCGCACCCAGGGCGTGTTGCTCGACTTCGCGTACACGTTCTTCTAACCAAGGCGCGTTGGCGGACTCGGATTCGAACCTTCGCCTCGATCCGGACCAGCGCGCGGCGGTCGAGTGCGACCACCCGCAGATCCTCGTGCTCGCCGGCGCGGGGAGCGGGAAGACGAACACCCTCGTCCACCGCGTCGCGCACCTCGTGGAGCGCGGCGTCGCCCCGGAGCGGATCGTCCTCGTCACGTTCACCAACCGCGCCGCGACCGAGATGGTCCGCCGCGCCGCAGCGCGCCTCGGCGCGGCGGCCACCCGCGTCGAAGCCGGCACCTTCCACCAGCTCGCCTTCCGACACCTCCGCCTCCACGGCGCGCAGATCGGCCTCCCGGACCGCTTCCGGATCCTCGATCGCCGCGGCGCCCAGAGCGCGCTCGGCGCGGCGCTCGACGGCCCGCCCCCGCCCGGGCTCCTCGATGTCCTCTCCTACGCCGTGAACGCCGACGTCCCGCTCGGGGTCGCGGCCGAGGCGCGGCGCTTCGACACGCGCCTCGATCTCGAAGCCGTCGCGGATCGCTTCGCCGAGGAGAAGGCGAAGCGATCCGCCTTGGACTTCGACGACCTCCTCGTGGCGTGGGACCTCCTGCTCGCCACGTCGCCGCGCGACGACGTCGCCCACGTCCTGGTCGACGAGTTCCAGGACACCAACCCGATCCAGGCCCGCATCGCCGCGCGCCTCGGCGGCGAGCGCTTCGTCGTCGGCGACGACATGCAGTCCATCTACGGCTTCCGCGGCGCGCGCCACGCGAACATCGTCGAGCTCGCCGACGATCCGCACACGGCCGTCTTCACGCTCACCACCAGCTACCGCTGCCAGCCCGCGATCCTCGACGTCGCGAACGGCATCGTTGCGGGCAGCCGCCGCCAAGCGCGACCGAAGACGCTCGTCTCACCGCGCCCGCGCGGCGCCGAGGTCGAGTGGCTCTCCCCGTTCGACGAGGCCGACGAGGCCGAACGAGTCGTCGCCCGCATCAGAGGCGCCGCGCGCTACGGCGACGTCGCGGTGCTGTACCGACTCCACGAACACGGCGACGCACTCGAAGCCGCCCTCACCCGCGCGCGCGTCCCGTTCCGCGTGCGGGGCGCGCGGCGATTCTTCGCGTCGGGCGTGGCGCGCGAGCTGTGCGCCTACCTCGCCGTCCTCGCGGGCGCGGCCGGCGACGAAGCGTGGCGCACCGTCCTCCTCGCGCAGCCGGGCGTGGGCGCCGTGTCCGTGGACCGCGCGCTGACCGGCGCCGATCGACGCGCGCCGTACGCCTTCCTGCGGAGGATCTCTCGCCTCGTCCCGCTCGCGCATCGCCTCGATGAAGGCGCGGGGGGCCGCGTGGGCGGATCGCCCTGCCTCCCCGAAGCGATCGCGGCGCTCCTCGAGGCGGAGCCGTTCGCGGCGCATCGCGGCGCGCTCACGAGCGTCGCGCGGCTCGCGGCGACGCACACCACCTTCGACGGCCTCCTCGCAGACGTGCTGCTCGCGTCGGATCCGATCGACGACGACGACGCGGGTCACGTCACGTTGAGTACGGTGCATCAAGCGAAGGGGCTGGAGTGGCCGACGGTCATCGTCTTGCGCGTGACCGAAGGCGCCTTCCCGCCCGCGCACGCCGAGGACGTCGAGGAGGAGCGCAGGCTCGCCTTCGTCGCGGCGACGCGCGCCCGCGATCACTTGGTGCTGTCGATCCCCCGCGCGACGACGACCGCGAGCGGCCCCCTCCCCGTCGCGCCTTCGCGCTTGGTCGCGCGGCTCACTCCGCCCGAACGGTGAAGAACGCCCCTGCGCGCGCGGAGAGCTTCGGGCCGATCCCCTTCACGCGCGCGAGGTCCGCGACGGAAGTGAACGGCCCGCGCGCCGCGCGATCGTCCACGATGCGCTGCGCGAGCTTCGCGCCGATCCCCGGGACCAGCTCGAGGCTGTCGACGGTGGCGTCCGCGAGATCGATCTTGCGCCCGGCCCACAGCCCCTCGACCGGCGCGAGCGGTGTCGCAGCCCGGCACACGACCGCGCCGTCGACGCGACCGACTTCGGCGCGACAGATCGGGCGGGGCGCCTCGCGCGCGGTGGGTAACGCGAGCCGAACGAGCGATGGGAGCAGGCAGAGGACCGCGATGACGGCGAGCGCGATGACGCGCGTCGCTTCTCGGTCGTTCAGGCGCACCACGGCGGTGGGAGGTTAGCTTGGATGCGCGCTCGGCGGGGGCGGAATTCATTGGGCCGCCGCGACACCGAAGTCGCGGCGACCCAACTGGTACCTTACGGGAGGTCCAGCGCGCTCACGTCCTCGAGGATCGAGGACGCCGGGTGGAGCAGCATCGGCGTCATCGGCATCTGCGTCGCGTCGTCGAACATGACCATCGACGCCTCGACCACCGACTCCACGCGGGTGTCGCCCACGTAGAACGCCGCCGCGCTGTCGCCGCGCCAGCCGTAGGTGGTGCTCACGTCACCGTCGCCCGGGAGCGCCGCGTGGACGTTGGTCTCCATCAGCGGCGCGTTGCCGCCGAGGCCGACCACCTTCAGCTCGTAGCGATCCTCGACGGTCACGTCGCCGCGGAAGAGGACTCGCGTGGAGTCCGGCGAGATCACGAAGCTCGACACGTCACGCGCGCCGTCCATCGTCGCGGAGCTCTCGGAGCTGATCGCGGGGGGCGTCATGTCGAGATCGGCCGACCACAGGCGGTACTCCGCGGGCGCGGCCGAGTCCGCGATGAACACCAGGTAGCGATCGTCCGGCGAGAACTCGAACGACTCGCCCGGGCCGCGGCGATCGCGCAGATCGGCGGCGCCGGTCGTGAACGGGCGGACGCCGACGGTCGAGGTCGGGATCCCGTTCGTGAGATCCACGAACGACAGACCGAAGCGGCCGTCGACGATCAGGTCACCGCGCATCGCGATGCGCGTCCCATCGTTCGACCAGATCGCGCGCGTGATGCTCTCGGAGGGTTGGAGCCCGTTCATGACGCGCGTGAAGGGCCCGGGGAGGCCGTTCTCGAACGTCGAGTGCCAGATCTCGTAGGAGCCGTCGTACGTGAGGTCCGCGAGGTAGATCAGGCGGACCGGCAGCGTCGGCGCGAAGCGGATGCTCCCCGGCACCACGTCGTCGAATAGATCGAAGACCTGATTCGACATGCGCGTCGGAGACCCCGCCTGGCTCACGGTCGGGTTGAAGAACCACGGCTCGTAGCGACCGCTCACGACGAGGTCGCAACGGAACGCGACGCCCGTTGCGCAGTCGTTGTTCGCGGTGAGGTCGGCGTGGACCTTCGTCGCGGCGCCGATCTGCGTGAGGTCGCTGACGTCGACGGTGAAGATCTCGCCCACGCCGTCGATGTCGGAGTCTGCGTGGTACGCGATCCCGGCGCTGTTCGGCGCCCAGAACACTGCGTTCGGCGTGATGTCGTTGTCGGCGCTCGCCATCGAGCGGCTGATGCGCGCCGGCGACCCCGGGCTGGTCGGCGACGTCACGTCGACCAGGTACAGCTCGGAGCGATCGTCGAGATCCTGATCGGCCACGTACGCGATCCGCGTCGAGTCCGGCGACCAGAAGAAGTCCGTGACGTTGCCGCCGGTGACCATTGTCCCGTTGGCGCGCGTGGCGTCGCTCGGCGTCGCGCCGAGGAGGTCGACCACGTAGAGGTCGTTCTGACCGTCCACGGTGAAGTCACCGACGAACGCGACCTTGCTGCCGTCCGGCGAGAGCTGCACGAGGTCCTCGAGCGCCGAGACGTCGGCGGCGTGCGGGGCCTCGGGGCTGAGCGCGATGAGTGGCCCGGGCGCCGAGCCACACACCGAGACAACGTAGACGTCGAGCCGGTTGTTCAGCGTGAGGTCACCCGACAGCGCGACGTAGCGGTCCGGCGTGGGCACGGACGCGATAGACATCGTGAACTGCGCCTCGTCCGAGAAGTTGCCGTCGTCCATCACGGCCACCGTGAAGGTGTACGAGCCCGGCGCCGAAGCGCGCCCCGCGAGGAGGCCCGTGTTCGCGTCGAGCGCGAGGCCCGGCGGGAGCGCGCCACTCGAGATCGACCACGTCACACCGCTGCCGGTGCCGCCGGTGGCGGCGAGCTGCGTGGAAGTGTCCTCGCAGAGCGCGGCCGGCGAGAGCGCGGTGGTGGTGATCGTCAGCGGAGCGTTCGCGGTGGTCAGCGTGTACGTACGCGTGAAGGTGCTGCCGAGGCTGTCCGTGACCTCGACGTCGAACGTCGCGGTCGTAACGGCGGTCGGCGTGCCGGAGATCGTGGCGGCGGGCGAACCGCTCGTCAGCGTGATCCCCGTGGGCAGCGCGCCCGAAACGATCTGCCACATGAAGCCGGTGCCCGAGCCGCCGGCGGCGGTGAGCGTCGTGCTGTACGGCTGATTCACGACGGCGCCCGGCAACGCGACCTCGGCGATCGTGAGGTTGCCGGTGATCGCGAGGTCGAACGTCTGCGACGCGACCGCGCCGTTCGAGTCCATCACCTCCAGCGTGAACATCGAGGCGCTGGGAGTGTCGGGCGTGCCTTCGATCGAGCCCACCCCGGTGCCGTCCGTGACGAGCGCGAGGCCCGAAGGGAGCGCCCCGGACGCCACGCTCCAGGTCAACGCACCGGGCGCGCCGCCGGAGGCCATCACGTCTTCGGCGTACGCGTCGAACGCGTTGCCGTCGGGGAGCGTGGTCGTGGCGATGG
>JAUHYN010000647.1 GCA_030426505.1 bacterium
CCGGCCGAGAAGCCGCCCGCGTGCGTGGCGCCGGCGACGCCGTCACCGACGATGTCCTTCGGCGAGCCGCCCTGGCTGGCCTTGTCGAAGTGCACCATCATCTTGATGAGGCGCATGTTCTGCTTCCCGGCCTCCTGCACGACCTGGTCGATGTGGTCGTGACCGTTGGAGCCGCCGTAGAGCACGACGCGGTTGCCGGGCGCCTTGTCCGCGCCGTTGATCGCGAACTGCTGGCCGGCGCCGGTGTGGACGCTGACCTCGGGGATCGCGGCGAGCGCCGGTCCGAGCGCGGCGAGATCCGCGCCGGCCTGCTGAGCGACCGCGCCGAGGAGCTCACGCGTGGGGACGAAGACGCGCGACTGGTACATCTGACCGGGGTCGGTGAAGTCGCCGATCACGGCCTTGTGCGGGTTGAACTCGGCGTTGATCACGTCGAGGTCGAGCTTGTTCTCGGGCGAACCGACGACGGTCTTCATGCCGGTCGTGAGCTTGATCGGGCTGCCGGTCGGGTTCAGCTGCGCCTTCGGGATGCCGTCGCTCGTCGGCGCGGGGGCCTGGACGTCGATCGGGCTGACCGTGCCGGGCGGGGGCGTGTTCGTGTCGACGACGTTGCCGCTCGACGAGGGCTGCCCGGCGTTCGGGGGCAGGGGCGTGTTGATGTTGTCCACGCCGGTCGGCGTCGTGGGCGCCGGGTCGTTCGTGGTTCCACCGACGTTCGTGGGCGGCGTCTGGGGATCGGGCTGGTTCGCGCGGAGGCGGCGGAGGAGTTCGTCCTTGCGGTCGATGGTCGGCATTGCTCAGGGGTCCTTTCGTACCGTCCCCAACTCTCGGGCTGAGGTGAAGTGCTTATCGTCAGGTGTTGCCGGGATGATGTGCGATATTGTCAGATATGTGAATTCTGGGGACCGATGGTGCCAGATCTCATGGCGTAAGTCGTCGTATTTCCTTCGCATCGACGGGCTCGCTAGGGTCTGGCCGTTTTGCGGCGCTTGCTCCTCTGTATGGGACTTTTGTCGGGCTGTGGCGGCGGCGCGGTCGTCGACGGGCCGACCCGTGACGGCGGCTCCGTTTCGGCGAGGGACGGCGGGACCACGACCGCGACGACGTCCGACGCCGGCGTGACCCTCGACGCCGGCGTGACCCTCGACGCGGGCGCGCGGGACGCGGGCGAGGCCGCGCCGCTCGATCCTTTCGCCGAGCTGCCCGACACGTCCGAAGGTCTCACCAACGTCTCGGCGGATCTCGAGGCGCTCCTCGAGAACGGCGCGCTCGAAGGCGCGTGCGACGCGTGGGCCGCCGACCCGACCGACCGCCGCAAGAAGCTGCTCTGCGGCAAGTCGATGTTCTTCTACGAAGACTTCGGGACGGGCGGCGTCCCCGCGCCGCTCGTCGACTTCGCCACGCAAAACTTCGACGAGGAGATCGGCGCGGGCTTCGAGCGGCTCGGCATGGTGCCGGATCCGTACTCGACCGAGTCGCGCCCGCTCGGTCTGTCGCCGGGTGCGCCGCTCGGGACGGTCGAGTCGCTCGTGTACACCTGCGCGGCGTGTCACTTCGGCCGCCTCCCTGACGGGCGCTACGCGGTCGGCGCCGCCAACCACGACTTCGAGTACGGCAAACAGATCCTCGCGATCGCCGTCATGCCGCAGACCGTGGATCCGCGCTTCGACCCCGCCGAGCACGACCCGTCCGCGCTCGCGAAGATCCAGCCGATGGTCGACAAGCTCGCGAACGATCGCGCGCTGCGGCTCAGGTTGTTGCTCGAGCTGTTGCCGCTGCTCGGCCAGGCGGACCAACCGCCGTTCACCGTGGAGATGGAGCGCTGGTACGCGAGCTGGCCGCCCGGGACGATGGACTTCCTCATCGCACCGCTGCCGCTCGACGACGGCGTCCACACGGTGAGTCGCATCATCTCCCTGTGGGACCTCCCCGAGCCGGCCGAGCAGCAGCGCTACGGCATGCCGCACGCGATGCTCGCGTGGACCGGCGGGGCGCCGTCCGTCGACAGCTTCCTCGACGGGTTCGTGAAGATCGGCGGCGGGCCCGCGGACGAGTGGCCGGCGTCGCGGCTCGAGCCGCTGCGCGATTACATCTTCTCGCTGCGCTCGCCCGAACCGCTCACGCCGCCCGACGCCTCTTCGGTGCGCCGCGGCCGCGAGGCCTTCGAGGCCAACGCGTGTACCGACTGCCACTCCGGCCCGCGCGGGAGCGGGACCGTGACTTACACCTTCGACGAGATCGGCACCGACGACGCCATGATGCGCTGGGGCGATCCGCAGCTCACCGGCACGCTCTGCTGCGGGCTCGGCGACGGGAGCACGGCGCTCACGCACGGCATCAAGTCGCCGCGGCTCGCGGGCATCTGGGCTTCGGGGCGGTTTCTGCACAACGGGAGCCTCGACACGCTGGAGGCGTTGTTCTGTCTGGATGGCCCGCGCACGTCGACGACCGCGGATGCGTTGTCGACGGCGGGCCACGAGATGACGTGCGACCTCGACCGGCAGGCCAAGGTCGACGTCATCGAGTTCCTGAAGTCGCTGTGAGCGTCAGGCCTGGTAGCGGGCGTCGCTGAAGCCGAGCATCGGGATGAAGATGAACGGCAGGCAGATGAGGCCGATGCCGAAGCCGCCGCCCTTGCCGAACTTCATCGCGAGGTTCCACATCACCACGATCCAGGCGACGGGGAAGAGGAAGAGGAAGATCGCGATCCACCAGATCGGCTTCTCCACGATCTCGAGCAGCACGATGTAGTTGTAGATCGGGACGATCGCCGCCCAGCCGGGCTTGCCGGCCTTCGCGAACGTCTTCCACATGCCCGCGACGAACGCGATCACGAAAACGAGATAGAGAAGTCCGCCGATCGCCGCTCCGATTCCGCCGCCGTTGTCCATAGTCATTCCTCCCCGCGCCGGGTCTGCAGCGCTCGGCTGGCCAGGCGTCCCTTCGTTGGACGGCGAAGCTCGCGCCGTCGTTGTCGTGTGCCGAGTCGAACGAACCTGTTCGCCCGGGCTGGAACCTATTACGCCGTCCAATTCGTCATCTGCCCCCCGAACGAATTTCTCTCGTGGGCGTCCGATTGGCGGACCGCGCCGGCTGCGAGACAAACGCGCACCCCCTTTTCGGATGAGCGATCTTCGACGACACCAAGGCAAGAAACCGCAGTTCTGGAGCAAGGACGTGCCCGAGGGGCCGATCGACGACATCGTCATCGGCTCCGGTATGGGCGGCATGACGACCGCCGCGTTCCTCGCGAAACTCGGCCGACGCGTCCTCGTCCTCGAGCAGCACTACGTCCCCGGCGGCTTCACGCACACCTTCCGTCGGAAAGGCTACCGATGGGACGTCGGCGTACACGCGGTCGGCGAAGTGACGACGCACTCGATGACCGGCCGCCTCCTCGCCCAGCTCACCGACGGGCTCGAGTGGCGCTCGCTCGGCCCCGTCTACGACGAGTTCCACTACCCCGGCGACTTCCGCATCGACTTCCCGGACTCGCCCCAGCAGTTCCGCGCGAACCTGATCGAAGCGTTCCCGAACGAGGTCGCCGCGATCGATCGCTACCTCGATCTCGTGAAGGACGTCGCCGCCGCGATGAAGGGCTACTACGTCGCGCGCACGACACCGAACCGGCTCGCGCCGCTCCTCGAGAAGACCGTCGCGCGTCGCGCGCAGAAGTTCCTCACGCAGTCGACGCGAGCGATCATCGAAGGCCTCACCGACGACGAACGCCTCCGCACCGTCCTCACTTCGCAGTGGGGCTACTACGGCTCACCGCCCGCGCGCTCTTCGTTCGCGATGCAGGCGCTCGTCGCGAAGCACTTCATGTGGGGCGGCTACTATCCGGTCGGCGGCTCCGCGGAGATCGCGCGCGGCCTGTTGAAGACCGTCGCCGACGCCGGCGGTTGGACGGTGATCAACGCGGACGTCGAAGAGATCCTCGTCGAGCGCGGACGCGCGACGGGCGTGCGCCTCGCCGACGGCCGCGTCGTGCGCGCGCCTCGCGTGGTGAGCGCGGCGGGCGTGCAGTCGACCGTGACGCGCCTCCTCCCCGCGGCGCTCCGCGACGAGCAGTGGACGCGCGGCATCCGCGACCTGAACCCGGCGCCCGCGCACGTCTGCCTGTACCTCGGCTTCAAGGGCGACATTCGGAGCGCCGGCGCGTCGGCGGCGAACAAGTGGTTCTACGAGGTGTGGAGCTCCGACGCCGAGACCTGGCACATCGAAGATCCCGCGAACCCGGGCCCCGCGCCGATCCTCTACACGAGCTTCCCGTCGCTCAAGGATCCCGAGCACGACCCCGGCCCGGAACAGCGGCACACCGGCGAGGTCGTCACGTTCATCCCGTGGTCCGACTTCGAGAAGTGGCGCGGCACGGACTGGAAGAAGCGCGGCGGCGAGTACGATCGCTTCAAGGACGCGCTCGCGGCGCAGCTGCAGCGCCAACTCCTCGAGCACATGCCCGGGCTCGAAGGGATGATCGACTACGCCGAGCTGTCCACGCCGCTGTCGACCGATCACTTCGTGCGCCCGATGGCGGGATCGATCTACGGCCTCGAACCGACGCCCGAGCGCTTCGAGAACCCGTGGCTCAGACCGCGCTCGCCGATCGACGGCCTCTACATGAGCGGGAGCGAGGTCGCGACGGTCGGCGTGATCGGCGCGATGATGGGCGGCGTGTTGTGCGCGGCCGCCGCCGAGCCGATGGGCGCTCTCAAGTTGATGCGGTCGCTGTAGCCCTACGGGATCACCAACGTCTGACCCGCGCCGCCGCTGGTGCCCGCGTTGCCGCCGCCCTGCGACGCGCCCGGCACGCCGCCCGCGACTTCGAGCAACCCGAGCGCTGCGCTGACGGAGCCGCCCTGCGCGTGCAGGAAGATCGTCCCGCCGCCGCCGCTGCCGCCTCCGTCGCCGAAGTCGGCGTCGCCGCCCGCGCCGCCGTTCGCGGCGATGGTGTCGTTGACGATGATGTTGCCGCCCGGGGAGCGGACCACGACGATGCCGCCGGAGCCGCCGCCGCCGCCGCCGGTGCCCTGGAAGCCGTCGCCGCCCGCGCCGCCGTTGGCGACGATCTCGCCGTCGATCAGGATGGTGCCGCCGGTCGACGACTCGAGGATCAGCATCCCGCCGCCGCCGCCGCCGCCGCCGCCGGTGTTCACGCCGCACGTGGTGCCGCCGCCGCCGCCGGTGCCGGCGCCGAAGGTCGGGCCCTCGCCCGACGTCCCGCCGGGCGCGCCCGTGCCGTCGTCGGACTCGCCGCCGCCGTCGCCGCCGAACGCGGTGAGCGC
>JAUHYN010000648.1 GCA_030426505.1 bacterium
CTTCATCGTTATCGATACCGGCGGCATCACCGGTGACGAGCACGGCATCGACTCCCCCATGGCCGAGCAATCCCTCACGGCGATCGAGGAGGCGGACGAGCTCGGCGTGGACCGGGCGCACGGGCGCCTGATCGAGGGCCACAAGAAGCTGTACCGCGAGCTGGTCGAGGCCGTGCGAAGCGTCGCCGCGCCCGAGCACGCGATCATCGCGACCGGTCACTGCTACATGGCGCAGGGGATCGTGTCCGAGCTGAGCGAGCGCAAGATCCAGGTCGGCCACCAGCACGCGCTCCCCGTGGACGTGTTCCCGCGCGACCTCGCGTACGTCGCGCTCGGCCACCTGCACCGCGCGCAGATCGTCGGCGGCCGCGAAGACGTCCGCTACGCCGGCTCGCCGATCCCGCTGTCGATGATCGAGCGCGGCTACGAACACCAAGTGCTGCAGGTCGACTTCGACGGCCCGCGCATGACGTCGATCGAGCCGCTGTACGTCCCGCGCGCGGTCGACATGATGTGTGTCCCCGAGGAGCACGCGCCGCTCGCGGAGGTGCTCGAGCGCCTCCGCACCCTCCCGCGCGAAGCCCCCGAAGGCGCCGACGATCGCGAGCGCCCGTTCCTCGAGGTGCGCGTGTTGCGCGAGGGCGCCAACCCGAGGCTGCGCCGCGAAGTCGAGGACGCCATCGCGGGCGCGTGGGTCCACCTCCTCCGCATCGACGCGAAGCGCCCCGCCGTGGAACCGGGCGACGCCCCGGTAGAACGCACCGAGCGGCTCGAGACGTTGTCCCCCGCGGACGTCTTCGTCGCGGCGTACCTGCGCGCGCGATCCGAACCCCCGAGCGACGCGCTCGTGCGGCTCTTCCTCGGCCTCGTCGAGGACGTGGAGCGCGCGCCGTGAAGATCCTCGCCGTCCGCGGTCGGAACCTCGCGAGCATCCCCTGGTTCGAGATCGACCTCGAGAAGGGCGCGCTCGCGAACACGCGCATCTTCGCGATCAGCGGCCCGACCGGCGCCGGCAAGAGCACGCTGCTCGACACGATCTCCCTCGCGCTCTTCGACCGCGCGCCGCGGTTGATCGGCGCGCGCGACACGGGCGGCGACGAACACGAAGTGCGCGGTACCGACCCGCGCGCGATCATGCGGCGGCACAGCTACGAGGCGGCCGCCGAGATCGACTTCGTGGGCCAGGACGGCGTGCGCTACCGCTCCACGTGGGAGGTGTGGCGCGCGCACCGGAAGGCGAGCGGGAAGATCCAACCGCAGCGCATGGAGCTGAGGGAGCTCGACACCGGCCGCGACATCTCGGGCGCGACCAAGACCGAGACCCTCACGCAGATCGAACAACGCGTGGGGCTGTCCTTCGACGAGTTCCGGCGCGCCGTGCTCCTCGCGCAAGGTGACTTCGCGGCCTTCCTCGAGTCGCGCGCCGACGATCGCGCGGAGCTCCTCGAGAAGATGACCGGCACGCACCTGTACGCCGCCCTGTCGCGCGCGGCGTTCGTGCGCGCGAAGGACGAAGCCGCGGCGCTCGACGCCCTGTTCGTGAAGAAGGACGCGATCGCGCTCCTCGACGACGACGCCCACGCGGCGTTGCTCGCCGAACAGGCGCGACTCGTCGCCACGCGCCAGGAGGTCGAGGCCAACCTCGCGGCGATGGCGCAGACCGTGGCCTGGCACGAGCGGCACGCGGCGCTCGAGCGGGAGCTCGCGGAGGCCCGCGCGGCGGCCGAGGCCGTGCAGAGCCAGTGGAAAGAGGCGGAGTCGGAGCGGCGGTTGCTCGCCGCGCGCCGGCGCGCCGACCGGATCGCGCCGGCGTACCGCGCGTTCGTGGAGGCCGACCGCCGCGTCACCGCGCAGACCGAGGCCGCCGAGAAGGCGACGGCCGATCTCACCGCGAAGACCGAGCGCAAACACGACGCCGCGAACCAACTCGCGGGCGCGGCGCGCGCGAGCACCGCGATCGAGGACGCGATCGCCGCGATGAGTGCGGATCTCGATCGGGCGCGTACCCTCGACGCGCAGATCGTGGACGCGGGGGCCGAGGAAGCGTCGGCGAAGGCCGCGCTCGACGAGGTGCATGCGTCGTGGAAACGAGCGGCGGACGCCGCGGAGGCTGCGCGCGTCGCGGCCGAGCAGCAGACGTCGAGGATCGAAGCGCTCGACGCGTGGCTCGGAGCGCACCAACACCTCGAGCCCGTCGCGCGGCTCTGGCCGCGTTGGGAGACCGCGCTGGACGACGCGCGGGCGCTCCGCGCGTACACCGCGGAGCAGGAGGGGACGCTCGCCGATCTCGCCGAAGCGCGCGACACGCTCACGAGCGAGGCGGCGACGGTGGAGGCGGCCCGCGGCGCGGCCGAGACGCAGCGCGACGAGGCGCGCTCCGCGTTCGACGCCGCGACGGAGGCCTACGAGGCCTACGCGGCCTTGGGGAGCTCGGAGGACATCGCCGACGCGCGCTCGATCCTCGCGCGGCGCATCCAGGACCTCGTGCGCCTCGCCGACATCCCGCGCGAGGTGAAGAAGCTCGAGAAGGAAGCGCAAGAGGCGACGAAGGTCGCCGACGAGGAGCTCGACCTCGCGAAGCGCCGGAAGACCGAACGCAAGGATGCGCGGCGGCAGATGAAGAAGCTCGGCGAGAAGCTCGGCGAAGCGGAAGCGAACTACGAGCGCGCCGAAGCCGTGCGCGCGGTCGCGACCCGCCGCGCGGAGCTCCTCGAAGCGGGCCACGCCTGCCCGCTCTGCGGTTCCACGGAGCACCCGTACGGCGACGCGGGCCCGACGCCGAAGAAGAACGCGCGCCTCAAGCGCAAGGTGAAGCAGCTGTCGTCGGACCTGGAGCGCGCGCGGCAGACGGCGTCGCGTTCGAAGGACGAGGACGCTCTGCACGTCGAGCGATCGAAGGCGGCGCGCGCGCGCGCGGAGCTCACGGCGAAGGAGATCGAGCTCCGCGTCGAGGAGTGGATGAAGAAGCGCGAGGCGCTGGAGCTGGTGTGGACGGAGTCGTCGGTGCTCGCGCGGCGCGGGCTCCGCAAGCTCGCGCTGGACGTGCCGGAGTCACCGCACGAGAAGCGCGCGGCGAAGCAGGCCGAGCAGGTGCGCGAACGACTCGAAGCCGAGCAAGCGGAGCTGGAGGCGTGGAGCGGTCGCGGCAGCAAGCTGCTGAGCGCGCGCGAAGCGAAGCGCAAGCGCCTCGACGCCGCGACGGTCACGTTCGCGGGGACCAGCGCGCGCGCCGACGCCGTGGCGCGCTCTCTCGCGGAGCGCGTGGCGCGGATCGAGGCGATCGAGGCCGCGCTCCAGGAGCGGCGCGCGCGGTTGAACGCCCTCGCGGATCAACTGTCGCTGGCGTCGGACTCTCCGTGGCGCGCGGCGCTCGCGGCAGATCCCGACGGCCTCGCGGAGACGCTCGGCCGCGATCTCGCGACGCTCGAAGAGAAGCGTCGAGAGCGCTCCGAGGCGGAGCGCGCGCTGGAGGCGGCGAAGCGCGCGCGCGAGGTGGCGCAGGCGAAGCACGACGCGGCGCTCCAGGATCGCACCAAGGCCGAGGGCCTCCACACGCAGCGAGCCGAGAAGTCGAAGGCCCTCCTCGAAGCGCGCGCCGGCCTCCTCGAAGGTCGGACGGTGGAGGCGCAGATCGAGTCGAACCAGGCCGCGAAGTCGCAGGCGGTCGCGGCCGAGAAGACCCACCGGGCGGCGCTCGACGAAGCGACCGAGGCGGCGTCGGCGGCCGTGGCGCACGACAAGGCGGTGTCGGCGGCGCTGCGCGACGCGGAGATGGAGCGCGCCGCGGTGGAGCTCGAACTGTTCGGGCAGATCGAGTCGGGCGCACTCGAAGAGCCGCTGGAGGGCATCGAGCTCGTGGCGGCGCTGCTCGCGCTGGACGTGGCGGAGATCGAAGCGCGCCTCACCGCGCTCGACGAGGCGCGCACCCGCGCCGAGACCACCAAGACCGACTGCGCGGCGCGGCTCGAGGCGCACGTGGCGACCGGCGCGCCCGAGCTCTCGGCCGAGCCCGCGCGCGAGCGGCACGACGCGCTCCGGGCGGAGAAGGAACAGCTCGCCGAGGCCTCCGGCCGCGCGGCGGAGAAGCTCGCGGCGAACGCGTCGGCGCGGACCGCGCTCGAGGCGCTGCTCCCCCAGATCGAGAAGCAGCAGGCCGAGGCCGAGCGCTGGGCCGAGATCAACGAAGTGATCGGATCGGCGGACGGCAAGAAGCTCCGCACGTTCGCGCAGGGCCTCACGCTGGAGGTCTTGCTCGAGCAAGCCAACTTGCACCTCGCGCAGCTGAGGCCCCGCTACCGCCTGCGCCGCGTTCGCGCGACCGACATGGAGTTGGAGGTGATCGACGGCGACATGGGCGACGAGGTCCGCGCGACGTCCACGCTCTCGGGCGGCGAGCGCTTCCTCGTGTCGCTCGCGCTCGCGTTGGGGCTGTCGTCGATGTCATCGCGCAACGTGAAGATCGACTCGCTGTTCATCGACGAGGGCTTCGGGAGCCTGGACCGCGACGCCCTGGAGGTCGCGCTCGCCACGCTCGATCAGCTCCAGTCCGAGGGCCGCACGATCGGCATCATCTCGCACCTCCCCGAGATCGCGGAGCGGATCGGCTACCAGATCGAGGTCGTGCCGATCGGGCCCGGCAAGAGCGAAGTCCGCGTCGCCGAGCGCTGACTTGCCTTGTTGTCGACCGGCCCGCTATGCGCCGCGTCGATGTCCACGCGAGACTTCGACGTCGTCGTCTACGGCGCGAGCGGGTTCACCGGCCAGCTGGTCGCCGAGTACATGGCGAAGAAGGGCGAGGTCGCGCCCGAGCGCTGGGCTCTCGCCGGGCGAAACAAGAGCAAGTTGGAGGGCGTCCGCGACGCCGTCGCGAAGATCGATCCGCGCCTCTCCTCGCTCGCGATCGTGGAGGCGAGCGCAGACGATCCGGCGTCGCTCGTGGCGATGGCCGAGCGCACGCGCGTGGTGCTCACGACGGTCGGCCCGTACATCCGCTACGGCGAGCCGCTCGTCGAAGCGTGCGTGAAGGCGTCGACGCACTACGTGGACATCACGGGCGAGCCGGAGTTCGTGGCGGGGATCGAGAAGCGCTTCGGAGCGGAGGCCGCGGAGAAGAAGCTGAAGATCGTCTCGTGCTGCGGCTTCGACAGCATCCCTCACGACCTCGGCGTCCTCTACACCGTCGAGCAGCTCGCGCCCGCGGAGTCCGTCGAGATCGCCGGCTACGTGCGCAAGCCCGTGCGTCCGGCACGGCTCTTCGCGGAGCTCGAGCGCGCGCTCGGTGG
>JAUHYN010000649.1 GCA_030426505.1 bacterium
TTCCTCGTCGATCGTCGAGCCCCACCCCGTGATCAGACCGACGGGGGTCTTCGGGCTCTTGGCCTTGATGTTCTGCGCTACCTCCCATCCGTTCATCCCGGGCATCCCTAGATCCGTGAACACGACGTCGAAGATCCCCGCCGCGAACTGCGCGAGCCCTTCGGCCCCGCTGCCCACCGCGACGACTTCATGCGCACCGGACCGGAGGATATCAGCGAGCACGTCCCTCACCGCAACGTCGTCGTCGATGACGAGAATTCTCGCTGCATTCGAGGGGTTAGGAGATTCCTCCAACTGGGGGAGCGGCGTGAGGCCGTCGTTGGGGCCAAACGTCCGGTCGCCCTGGGTCATCGGGAGCATCACCCGGAGGGTGCTCCCTTGGCCCCGTTTGGACCGCACGGCGATCTCGCCTTTGTGCCTCTGGACGATCCCGTAGGACACCGACATGCCCAAACCGGTGCCGCGCGTGCCCTTCGTCGTGAAGAACGGATCGAAGATCTTGTTCTTCGTCTCGTCGTCCATCCCGATGCCGGTGTCCTCGACTTCGAACCACGCGTGGTCGTCCGCGGCGTCGGTTCGGATCGCGAGGCGGCCCCCGTGCGGCATCGCGTCGATCGCGTTGTGGATGAGGTTGGTGAGCACCTCGCGGAGCTCGGTCGCGTTGCCCTTCACCGGGCCGACCTCGCCGAGCGACACCTGCATGTCGATGTCGATGCCCATGTCGTTGACGCGCGTGGTCGTGAGGT
This sequence comes from bacterium, assembly GCA_030426505.1. Taxonomy (GTDB): domain Bacteria; phylum Myxococcota; class Kuafuiibacteriia; order Kuafuiibacteriales; family Kuafuiibacteriaceae; genus JAUHYN01. The sequence goes on from JAUHYN010000649.1 coordinate 747, forward strand.
CGACGGCGTCGCGGACGATCGGGTTGAGGTGGACCTCGACCAGCTCGCCCTCCGCCTTCTCCTTCGCGAACTCTTGAATGCGTCGCACCGTGCCGGCGCCGTCGAGCGCCGCGCGCTCGATCACCTTGAGCGACTTGCGCGTCTGTGGATCGCGGATCGTCACCTTCAACATCTGCGTGCGGCCGAGGATCGCGGAGAGCACGTTGTTGAAGTCGTGCGCGACGCCCGCGGCCATCTCGCCGAGGCTGTGCAACTTCTCGCTGCGCACGAGGCGATCCTTCGCGTCGCGGAGATCGCGGTAGGCGCCTTCGAGGTCCTGGAACACGCGCGCGTTCTTCAGCGAGATCGCCATGTGCGCGGCGAGGTCACCGAGGAGATCGAGGTCGCGCTGCCTGAAGCCGCTGCGCTCGTCGGTCGACACCACGAACACACCGACCGCCGCGTGGTCCGCGATGATCGGCACCGCCGCCGACCAACACTTCGGATCCGGCGACGAAGGGTGCGCGATCCTCAGCTGCCCCGGCTCCACGACGACCACGCTCTTCGTCTCGAGCGCGCTGCGGTACGGGCGGATCGTGTCGACGTCGAGCGGCTCGTGCAGGCGCACCACGATCTCGTCGCCCGGCGCCGGGCGATCGATCGTGCGGACGCTCGCGTGCGTGTCGTCGCGCCGCAGGATGACCAGCGAAGCGCGGCGGTAGGGGACGAGGCGTTGGAGCCGCTCGCCGACGATGCGGAACACGCCCTCGACGTCGAGCGTCGATCCGATCGCGCGCGCGATCTCGGAGAGCGCCTGGAGGCGATCGATGCCCTCGCTCGCCTTCTTGTAGAGGCGCGCGTTCTCGATCGCGACGGCGATCTGACGCGCGACCGCGGTGAACAGGCTGATGTCCTCCGGGAGGAATCGCCGCGGCGCGCGCGTGAAGACCGTGACGACGCCCGCCGGTCGGTCGTGACTGATGAGCGGGAGCGCGACCGCCGAACGGAAGCCCTCGCGGGCGGCGGCCCCGTGCTGGATCCGCGTGTCGTCCGGGATGTCGGAGATGAGTTGGAGCTCGCGGGTCCCGAGCGCGAGGCCGAGCACGCCGTCGGCGGCGGTGCGCGTGCGCATCTCGCGGATGAACGTCTCGCTCGCGCCGCGGCAGTGGACGGCCGTGAAGCCCTCGCCGCGGTCGTCGAGGATCCAGATCCCGGCGGCGTCCACGCCGAGCACCTCGATCAACCGCTCGACGACGCCCTCGAGGATCGCGCCCACGTCGCGCACTTCGGTGATCGCCGCGGCGACCGCGTTCAACACCGACAGCTCGTGGTTCTTGCGGAGGAGCGTGCGCTCGTACGCCTTGCGCGCGGTGATGTCGTTCGGGATGCCGAGCACCGCGGGCTCGCCGCCGAACTCGATGTACGAGACGGAGACCTCGAGCTCCATCGGCGTGCCGTCCTTGCGGACCGCGCGGAACTCGTAGCGCGTGGGGAGCGGCTGCTTCGATCGGGCGAGGCGGCTGCGCTCGGCGACCATCGGGATCGCTTCGGGGGCGAGGAGGTTCTGGTACGAGAAGTCCGGCGCGAGGAGCTCCTCGCTGGTGTAGCCGAACAGCTCCGCGAAGCGTTGGTTCACGTAGCGGAACTGGTCGCCGACGAGGATGTAGATCGCGTCGTTGCTGGACTCGACGAGGCCGCGGAACTGCCGGTCCGTGTTGCGGAGGCGATCGTGGAGCGCTTGGGTGGCGATCGCGCGATCGATGATCAGCGGGAGCGTGCGATCGGACGCGCTGTTCTTCACCAACACGTCGACGGCGCCGCGGCGCATGGCCTCGAGCGCGACGGCTTCGTCGAGGCGATCCGTGATCATCACGACGGGCGGCGCCTCGGGCTCGAGGCGGATCTCGTCGAGGAGCGCGATGGCGTCGACCACGGCGTCGTCGAGGACTACGCCGGCGACCGGGTTCGTCGCGAGGTAGCGGATCGCTTCGTCGCCGGTGCTGACGGGCACGACTCGCATGTCCGAGGTCTCCGCTTCGATCGCGTCGATGGTGCGCGTGCGGTGACCCGACTCGGCTTCGATCAGGAGGATCGTGCGACGACTGGGCGCACTCACGGGATGATCTGCGGCGTCGCCACGGAGAACAGGAAGTTGGCGGTGCTGAACGGGTCGTTGTCGTTGGTGTAGCCGTTGATGAAGAGCCGCTGGACGATCGCGCCGTCGACCGACGCGATGAAGAACGCGAGCGTCGGGAAGTCGCCATCGACGTTCGTGATGATGCCGTCGATCACCATGCGCTCGTTCCGGTAGTAGCCCGCGGAGATCGGGAACGTGCGGTGGAAGCCGCCGATCTGTTCGATCACCGGGAAGCCGACCTGCTGCATCTGGATCGCGCCGAGCAAGGTGCCTTGCACGTTGTCCGGCGGCGAGCCGTCGAGCGAGAACTCGAGCCCGTTCTGCGGGAGGATGATCGTGTTCGGGACCGGCCAGGCGAGGTGCTGGCCGAAGCACCGGTAGGTGATCTGGCCGACCGTGATGCCGGGCGCCTGGCAGACGAACGAACCCATCTTCGCGATCGGGTCGTGGAGCCAGATGCCGAACGAGGTGGGGCCGGTCGGTCCGAGCGTGCGCGCGTCGAACTCACTCCACGCGATGCGGTACGAGCGATCCATCGGCTCGAAGCGCGGGGCGTCCTGGACGATGCCGTCCTTCTTGAAGAGCGCGCGCGGGTCGGAGCCGTCGGAGTTCGCGACCATGATGAAGGCCTGCGAGAAGCCGTCCTCGCCGATCGGTTGGCTGAGGTCTTCGCGGACCCACGCGACGAGCTGGCCGTCGTACGAAACGGCGGGGAGGGAGTCGGCGAAGGAGGTGTCGTTGGTGTCGCTGATGCGGCGGATGCGGCCGTTCTTGTTGATGAGGAAGATGCCGTCCTCTTCGCGCGCGAACGCGATGCCGTTGCCGCCCGGCGAGACGGAGGGTTGCCACTCGTGCCCGTTGGCTTCGGTGAGGCGCACGACGGGTTGGGCGCCGATGTCGCCGGCCTGCGGGATCGGGGTCCAGTACAGGTCGTAACCCGCGGAGGCCTCGATCGCGCGCGTCGCGAAGACGACGCCGCCGGACAGCGCGTTGTAGGGCGCGAGGATCTCGGTGTCGTCGAGGCCCGCCTTCGTGCCGCAGCCCGCGGACAACCCGATCGCGAGCAGGAGGGTGGCGGAAGGGCGCGGCATTCTCGATGGATCGTACCAAGGAACGACCGCGACCGGCCACTCGTCGACACGCGCGTGACGCAGCGTCCGCGGCGCCGACCCCCGGGTTCGTCCGAGGACGAGTTGGTGTAGGGTCCGCCGTCATGACCCGCGACGTAGTGCTAGCCATCGATCAGGGGACGACCGGGACCACGGTCCTGGCCGTCGACAAGACGCTCGAGGTGATCGCGAAGGAGAACCGCGAGTTCCGCCAGATCTACCCGAAGCCGGGCTGGGTGGAGCACGACCTCGAAGAGATCTGGGCGTCTACGGAAGCCACGCTGGCCGCGGTGCTCGCGCAGATCGATCCGTCGCGCGTGGCGGCGATCGGGATCACCAACCAGCGCGAGACGGTCGGCCTGTGGGACCGCGCGTCCGGCGAACCGATCCACAACGCGATCGTCTGGCAGTGCCGGCGCACGGCGGACCGCTGCAAGGCGCTGAAGGACGCCGGCCACGAGGCGCGCATCCGCAAGAAGACCGGGCTCGTCCTCGACCCGTACTTCTCGGGGACGAAGGCGGCGTGGCTGCTCGACACGGTCGAGGGCGCGCGCAAACGCGCCGACGCCGGCGAGCTCGCGATGGGCACGATCGACACGTTCCTCGTGTGGAGACTGACGGGCGGGGCGGCGCACGTGACCGACGTGTCGAACGGGTCGCGCACGTTGTTGTTCGACCTCGCGACGCTCGACTGGGACGACGAGCTGCTCGAGATCCTGAACGTTCCGCGCGCGGTGCTGCCGTCGGTGCGTTCGTCGGCCGAAGTGTACGGGACGACCAAGGGCGTGAAGGGCTTGCCGGACGGCATCCCGATCGCGGGCATGGCGGGCGATCAGCAGGCGGCGCTGTTCGGGCAGGCGTGTTTCGCGCCCGGCGAGGTGAAGTGTACGTACGGGACGGGCGCGTTCATCCTGGTGAACACCGGCAGCGAGCTGCACCACTCGTCGACCGGCATGTTGACGACGGTGGGGTGGCGCATCGGCGACGGCGATCCGGTGTACGCGCTCGAGGGCGCGGTTTTCATCGCGGGCGCCGCGGTGCAGTGGCTGCGCGACGGGCTGGAGCTGTTCAAGAGCGCGCACGAGGTCGAGGCGTTGGCGTCGTCGGTGCCGGACTCGGGTGACCTGGTGTTCGTGCCGGCGCTGACCGGCTTGGGCGCGCCGCACTGGCGGCCGGAGGCGCGCGGGTTGATCTCGGGGATCACGCGCGACACCACGAAGGCGCACCTCGCGCGCGCGACGCTGGAGGGCATCGCGCTGTCCTGCCACGAAGTCATCACGGCGATGCAGCAGGAGACCGGCAAGCT
>JAUHYN010000650.1 GCA_030426505.1 bacterium
GACCGTCGGCGGCTTCGACGCGCGCGCGCGCCTCCTCGATCATGCGCTTCGCCTCGCGGACCTCGTCGAGCGACGTCACGAACGGGAGCAGCAGACGCACCGGCCCGTGGCGACTCGCCGACACGATGCCCTCGAGCTGCTCCGCGAACGTCGCCTCCTCTCCGAGGCTCTTCCGGATCGCGCGCAAACCGAGCACCGGGTTCGCGGAGGTCTTCGGGACGGGGTGCTCGCCGAAGTCCTTGTCGCCGCCCTCGTCGAGCGTACGGATCGTGACTTCGAGGCCGCCCATCGCTTCGACCACGCGGCGGTACGCGCGCGCGTGGCCGTCGGCGCCGGCCAGCTCCGGCTCCTCGATGCGCAGGAACTCGGTGCGGTAGAGGCCGATCCCCTCCGCGCCCTTCTCGAGCAGCGGCTGGATCTCGGGCGACACCTCCACGTTCCCGAGGAGCGCGATGCGGACGCCGTCCTTGGTCTCGGCGTGTTTGTCGCGGTCGGCGAGGAGCGCCTCGGACTCCGCGAGGCGGCGCCGCGCGATCGCTTCGTACGCGGCGACCGACTCGACCGTGGGGCGCAGGATGACCTCACCGCGTTCGCCGTCGACGATCATTTCGTCGCCGCTCCCCGCGTAGCGCATGATGCCGTCGGTGCTGAGCACGCACGGTACGTCGAGCGCGCGCGCGAGGATCGCGGTGTGTGAAGTGCGCCCGCCGTGCTCCGTCACGAACGCGAGCGCCGCGAACTTCGCGAGCGCCACGGTGTCGGCCGGCGACAGATCGTAGGCCACGATGATCGCGTCGTCCGAGACGTGGTCGAGCAGGTCCGTCGCTTCGCCGATGAGGTTGCGCAGCACGCGATCGCTGACGATGTCGACGTCGCTCCGGCGCTCCCGGAAGTAGTCCTCTTCGAGTCGCTCGAAGAGGCCCTTGATCTGACGGACGGTGTCCTTCATCGCCCACTCGGCGTTCTGTCCGTCGTCGAGGATGCGCTTGATCGTGGTGTCCCGCAGGGCGGCGTCGCGGAGGATCATCCCGTGCGCCGACAGCAGCGCCTCGACCTGCGACAGCCCACTCTCCGCCGCGCGCTGTTCGAGCTCTTCGAGCTGCGCCTTCGAGACCTCCACCGCGCGCTCGAAGCGCTCCTTCTCGTGCTCGCGTTCGGCGCGCGCGACGTGGAAGTGCGGCACGGTCACGCGACGCCGGTCGACGAGGTGAACCCGCCCGAACGCGATGCCCGGACACACGCCCACGCCGCGGAAGGTCCGCGTCTGCATCACGTGACGCCCTCGTCGAAGCCCGACGCGAACAGCGCCTTGATGCGCTCGAACGCCTCTCGCGCGCCCGGGCCGCGCACCATCACATCGAGCTTCGATCCGCGCGCCGCGCCCAGCGTGGTGAGTCCGAGCAAGCTCTTCGCGTTCACCATCGTGCCGTCGCGCCCGACCTCGACGTCGGCCTCGAGGCTCCCGGCGAGCCGCGCGAAGACGTGGGCCGCGCGCAGGTGGAGGCCGCGTTCGTTGACGACCTCGAGCTGGCCGCGCACGATCGTCTCCTCCTCCTCTTCCTCCTCCTCTTCCACCGGCGCGGCCGGCGCGCTCGGCATGGAGAGGACCGACTCACCGTGCGGCGTCCGGCGCTCGTCGTCCGGGAGCGGCTGGACGACGACGCGCACACCGCGGCCCTCGATCGCGGTGATCACCGCGTAGTCCGACTCGCCGAGGTGGACCGACGGGTGGACCTCCGCGCGGTTCGGCGCGCTCGGGACGTGGCCGAGGTTGAGCTCGTCGAAGTGCAGCCCGAAGCGCAGCGCCGCGAGCGCGGAGTCGAGCGACGAGAACAACACGATCGCGGGGCGGTCCACGACGATGCTCTTCATCGCGGCGGCGACCTTCGTCTCGCTGGTGAAGACCACCTCCACGGCGTCCATCGCGGACATCTCGAGGATCGTGCGCTGGCGCTCGTTCTTCTCGACGCTCGCGTCGGCGATGATGATCCACTCCGCCGAGAGCGACGGCACCCACGCGTTCATCAGCGTGGCGTGTACGAGCCGCGGGTCCACGCGGTACAGGACGGTCGGCGTCTCAGGCATCCTGTTCGCGCTCCTTCAACAGCTCGCTCGCGACCAACACGTTGCGCTGCCCGTAGAACTTCAGCAGCTGCGCGAGCGCGAGCGGGTCGGTCGCCGTCGCGATCGCCGAAGACAGCTTGAGCAGCATCGGCAGGTTGCACCCGGTGACGATCTCGACGCGCCGGTCGCCGACGATCCTCAGCGCGACGTTCGAAGCCGTCCCGCCGAACATGTCCGCGAGGATCAGGACGCCGTCCCCCGAGTCGACGCGCTCGACGGCGGCGCGGATGCGCTGCTCGACGTCCGTGAGGGACTCGCTGCGCGAGACGGCGAGCGCCTCCGCGGACGGGAACGGACCGACGATCTCCCCGGCGGTTCCGAGTAGGGCCTCCGCGAGCTGCCCGTGGCTGACGACCAAGAGTCCGATCAAGGCGAGCCGGGGATGTTACCCAATCTTCGCGTTCAGCGGGAGACGTCGCGGTGGCGGACATGCACCCGCTGCCACCGGGCTCGGAGCGTCTCGGCGACGTGTTCCGCGATCGCGACGGAGCGGTGCCGGCCCCCCGTACAGCCGATCGCGATCGTCACGTACGCCTTCCCCTCCGTCTCGTAGCGCGGGAGCAAGAACTCCATCATCGATTCCAACCGCTCGAGGAACGCCTGGGCGTCCGCCGTCTCGAGGACGAACTGCGCGACGGCTTCGTCCTGACCCGACTGCTCGCGGAGCCCCTCCACGAAGTACGGGTTCGGGAGGAAGCGGACGTCGAACACCAGGTTCGCGTCGGACGGTGCGCCGTGTTTGAAGCCGAACGACATCACCGTGACCGAGAGGTGATCCGTCGCTTCGGACCCGCCGAACGCGTGCTGAATCGTGCGCCGCAGATCGTGGACCGACATCTCGGTGGTCTCGATCGTCGTCGTCGCCGCCTGCGCGAGCGCGCCGAGGAGCTGCCGCTCCGCCGCGATGCCGGCCTCCACCGAACCGTCCGTCGAGAGCGGGTGGCGCCGGCGCGTCTCCGAGAAGCGCCGCGCGAGGGATTGATCGGACGCCTCGAGGAAGACGAGGTCCACGTCGTGCCCGCCCGCGCGCGTCGCCTCCAATGCGGTCGGCACACTCGCGAGCGCGTGTTCGCTGGCGGTCCCTCCCGCGGTGCGCGAGTCGACGACCAACGCGACCTTCTTGAGCTCACCGCTCGCGGTGGAGAAGAGCTCGACGAGCCCGTCGAGCAGACGGATCGGGAGGTTGTCGATCGCGTAGTAACCGATGTCCTCGAGCGCGCGCAGGGCGTTGGTCTTCCCGCTCCCGCTCATTCCGGTGATCACGACGATCTTCATCTATTCGACCTCGTCCTCGAGGTGGTCGGTCGCGTCGAAGATCGCCTCCGCCACCTGGCCGAGCACCGGCGGTGAAGTGGGCTCCTGCTCGAGCGCCGCCATGATGCGGTGATTGAGCTGCTGGGGTGCGTTGTGCCCGCGCATGAGGAGCAGGAGGTTGCGCGCGGCGACCTCGACGATGTTCGCGACGTTGCGCCCCGGCTGCACCGGGATCAGCAGCGAGCGCACCTGCACGCCGAGGATGTCGTACGTGCGCTCGTCGAGCCCGGTGCGATCGTAGTTGGTGCCCTGCGTCCACGCCTCGAGCTCGACGTGCAGCTCGATGCGTTTGTGATCGCGCGTCGCAACGACGCCGTAGAGCTCCGCGACGTTGAGGATCCCGAGGCCGCGCACCTCGATGAGGTGTTGGATCAGCGCGGAGGCCTGCCCGACGAGATCCTCGCCGCGCCGCCGGATCTCGACGACGTCGTCCGCGACCAAGCGATAGCCGCGCGACACCAGGTCGAGCGCGCACTCGCTCTTCCCGATCCCGGAGCGCCCCGTGATCATGACGCCGACGCCGTTGATGTCGACGAGCACGCCATGCACCGAGCAGCGCGGCGACAGCATGTCGTCGAGGTAGGAGAGGATCTTCCGGATGGCCTCCGACGAGGTCATGTCCGTGACGAACAGCGGGGTCGCGTGGCGCTCGCACGCGCGCACCAGGAGCTCGGGCAACAGCAGGCCCTTCGTGACCACGATGCACGCGAGGTCGAGCGTCACGAACCCTTCGACCGCGACCGCCGCGGCCGCTTGGTCGAGCGTCGCGAGGTAGGACAGCTCAGTCTCGCCGAGGATTTGCACGCGGTCGCTGTGGACGAACGAAGTGAACCCGGCGAGCGCGAGCCCGGGCTTCTGGATCCGCGCGCTCTTCAAGTGGCGGTGCATCCCGAACCCGCCCGCGACGAGCTCGAGTCCGATCGGTCCGGAGGCGTGCTCGTAGAAGTCGCGGACGCTGATCTCGACCATCGCCCGGGGCTCCTTCAAGACAGCGTCGCGTCCTTGTCGCGGATCAGCGTCCACAGGGCGTCCCGCCCGTCGGCCGCCATCAGCGCGTCGCGGAGCGCCTGGTCCTTGAACAGGCGCGACATCCGCGCGAGCGCCTTGAGGTGCAGGCCCGAGCCCACGCCCTCCGGCGCGAGCAGGGTCATGAAGAGGTGTGTCGGCTTCTTGTCGAGCGCGCCGAACTCGACGCCTTCGCGGCTCCGCCCGAAGCAGGCGACCGGCGTCTCGAGGCGCTCGAGCCGTGCATGCGGGATTGCGATCCCGGGCGCGACCCCGGTGGAGGCGATGCGCTCGCGCTCGATGAGGTAGCGGTGCGCGAGATCGCGATCGACCTGCGGGACGTGCTCCGCGATGTGGCTGACCAGCTCGCCGAGGACCTCGTCACGCGTACGCGCGCCGAGCTCCGCGACGATCAGATCTTCCGACATCATGTCGACGATCCGCATCGCGGGGACCCTACTCTCAACCCCGGATCGCTCCAAGGAAGTTTTGCGCGCGGCTCCTCAGGCGGCGTGGGCCTCGATCAGGCCGTATTGGCCGTCGGGCAGTCGGTACACGACGTTCACCTGGTGACTGATCGCATTCGTGAAAACCAGGAAGTCCGTGTTGAGGAGATCCATCTGCATCACGGCGTCGTCGACGTTCATCTCGCGCGCGACGATGGTCTCCTGACGGACGATCTGCGGGATGTCGGTCGTCTTGAGCTCCTCCTCGGAGACCGAGAGCACCTGGTGCGGCAGCTCGCGGCCGAGGGACGACGACTCGCGGTGGCTCTTGATCTTCTCGCGGTAGCGCTTGACCTGCCGGACGATCCGTTCGACCGCCGCGTCGAT
>JAUHYN010000651.1 GCA_030426505.1 bacterium
CAGAGCGCCGCGGATGACGCGCCGAACATCGGCATGCTCACGCGGTTCGACGGCTGGGAGACGATCCCTCCGACGGGCGCCGTCGATGAGTTCACCGCCAAGGCTTACTTCGGTGACTGGATGGGGGGTGACTTCGCAGGGTGGTTGGATGGGTTCGTCCTCGCGAGCTTCGGTCACTTCACCGGCTTCAGAGATATCGGGATGCGCGATCGCATCCAGTCGATCGCCATGGCCTTCTTCGTCGACTCCACCCTCGAGGTGGGTGACTACGAGCAGCCGCAGCCCGACCCGAGGCTCGTCTCGTTGGCGTCCACGGCGCACGTGCCGTTCCCGACCACCTGGACCATCGGCGGTCGAACCACGCGACCGGTGGTGCCGTGCGCGTTCGAGGACGCGGCCACCGAAGTCGTCTTCTCGGTCCGGACCGACGGGCGAACCCACAACAACCGGCCGCGCTTCGATCCGGCGCGTTCCTCCGGTGGCGCCAACTTCTGCGAGGCGCTCGCGAGCCGCTACCAGTGCGAGCCGATCGATCTGACCGCCGCCGGCACCGTGCAGGCGCGGCAGTTCAACATCGGACTCGTCGTCCTCATCTCGGGCGAGGACGGTCAGATCAGGCTGGAGTCGGTCATCGTCCCGGTGACGGCGACGGGCGGGTGCGAAGTGCGCCCGGTCTCGAAGAACGCGGTCACCTCGATCGTCTGCGATCACCGATCCGCGAATGGCTCCGCCTTCGATCCCGACCGGTTCACGAGTGCGCTCGATCCGGCGACGGGGGATCTGCAGTGTGAGAACGGCGCGGGCTTGGCCGTCGGGCTCGACCAGCCGAGGGCCGCCGACGAGCTGCTCGCGGCGTGTCGCTCGGACCTCGAAGCGCTCGCGCAGCCGCCTTCCCCCGGGACGACCGGCGACCTCTCGACGCGCCTCGGACGCGGAGGCTTCGACGCGAGCGCGTGTCTCAGCGCGCCGCGGTTCCTCGCGCGCTTCGGCGCCGTCAGCGAATCGATCCGGGCCGCGGCGCTCGTGGGCACACCCGACGGCGCGCCGGAGGATCCGCGTCCCGACGTCCTGACCGCGCGGCTCGCGCAGCGGTTCGTTCAGGCCGCGACGTTCGTCGGGTCGGAGGCGGTGCAGCGTGGCGAGGTGCTCCCGGGCGTGGAGTCGACCGACGAACGCAACGCGCTGGTCGATGCCATCGCGCGCACGAACCAAGCGCTCCGGGTCCTCCTCCACCCGCGCGTCTTCACGCCGCTCGCGTCACTCGACGGCGCGGTCCTGGCCGAGAAGAACATCTACGACGCGGTGACCGTGGTCGACGACCCCGCGCCGGCCCTGTGGTCCACCGACGAGAGCCTCCTCACTTCGATCACGGAGCTCCTCGACGTCCACAGTCAGCTCGTCGCGCGGCTCGTCGAGCACGACGTCCGCCTCGGCGCGACGACGCTGCCGGTGGAGGTGAGTGAAGCGTTGCGGCTGCAGGTGCCGCTCAACGGTCTGGTCAACGAGCTCCTCGCCGAGGTCACGCTGCGACGAACGCCGGAGTGGAAGCCGGCGCTCGATCGCGCGGTCACTCGCGCCGCGGACGCACAAGCCGAGGCGGCGCAGCTCGTCCAGGCGGTCAGCGCGGGGCGCAACCCACTCGGGATCGAGGACGAGGATCTGCCTCTGTACTTCGAACAAGTGGCGACGGACGCGGGTTCGCGCTTCACCGCGGTGAGTGACTATCTCATCGGGAGTGACTTCTCGATGTTCTCACCGGTGCCCTCGCTCGTGCAGGACGCGGTCGACGCGTTCGCGACCGCGCGTACGGCCTACCTCGCGGAGCAACAGCGCATGGTCCAAGTGGAGAACGTCCAGGCGGACCGTGACCTGTTCGTGCGCATGGAGCGCGTCGCGCTCGGTGCGGAGGTCCTGGACCTGTGCGGGGACGATGTCTTCGAGGGGCTCGGCGCGGAAGCGCTCGCGATCGCGCTCGACGACGGCGACGTGGACGTGGACGGGTGTTGGTATCAGAGCGACCTCCCGGTGTGCATCCCGCAACCGGACCCGGTGTCGGACGCCGAGCGCGAGATCGAGACCGTTCGGAGCACGATCTATCAGGAGCTCTGCATGGCCTCGGCGCGCGTCGGGGTCGCGTCGACGACGATCCCGTTCGAGTACGTCGCGGGGCAAGAGCCGAGCGACGAGGAGAAGGCGGACGATCACTACGTCGGTCGGTACATGCGCGGCTTCGATCACAACCTCCTCGACTACTCCTCGCCGCTCCTGAGTGAGATCCACGCCAAGGCCAGCCGTGACTTCGGTGTGCGCGGTGATTCGTTCGGGAGCGTGCTGGACGCGAGTCTAACGTCGGTTCGGCGTCGGGCGCGCTTCGGCCCGTACTACGGAGACATTCGACTCGATGAGTTCCGGTTCGACGTCCGCGGCTCGGATGTCTTCGTGCGCGAACGCTCCGCGATCGGTGAGATCGACTTGGGACCCAGGGTCGCGACGATCCCCGTGACGCCCGGCTACGTCCGCGCGCCGTTCTTCGGGACGCTGAAGCCGGTGGCTCTGAACCCATGCCTCAACCCCGACGTCCCGGAGGACTTCCCGGCCGTGATGCCGCAGGTGGTCTTCACCGGCGACGACCCGACGACCGCGCGCCTCCGCTGCGCGCCCCGCCAGGCCGGCTCCGGCGACGCGTTCGAGGTCGAGTACGATCCCGATCTCGTCGCTCCGTTCACCACGCTCGACGCCGACCCCTCGTTGTCGCAGCGGACGGCGTTCCTCGAGCAGCAGCAGCGGTGTCAGCTGCTGTTCCCGCTGCCCGGGCAGCCCGACGCACTCAGCACGGCGCAGCCGCCGTCGGTGTGTTACTCCGGCGCGATCGGGGAAGTCGCGTTCGGCCTCCGCATCCTCGCGACCGACATCGCGACGGCGCGCGCCGAGTTCAACGCGCTCCTCGACGAGTACGACATCCAGGTTCGGAGCTGCGACATCCTCCGCGCGGGCAATCGAGAGATCGAGGGCCTCGAAGAGGATCACGCGAACACCATGTCCGATCTCAACGCAGCCAAGACGGCCGTGGATTCCGCCGCGGTCGCCTCCCACGCGGTGGCGGACTGTGCGGACGCCGTCGGTTCGGACACGAAGTTCGGCGCGGCGTCGGGGACGGCCTGCACCGCGGGGGGCGTGGCGGCTGGGTTCGAGATCGCCTCACTCGCGATCCAGGCGGCGATGGACGACGCCCAGCGCAGCCACGACCTCACGGTGCTGGGCAGCGAGAACGACATCGAGGAGGAGCGGTGTTTCAAGGATGCCGAGCTCGCGCTGGTCGGTCTCGACGCTGCTCAGCTGCGCATTCGTCGGGCGATGCAAGAAGCGTCGGCCGGGTACCTCGAGTTCGAGGGGCTGCGCGAGCAGCTCGTGCGACGCGTGCCGCGCGGACTCGCCGACGTGGCGGCTGCGGAGGCTTCGCTCGCGAGCGTGGTGGGGCGCGACCCGTGGCTGAACGACGACATCGAAGCGTTCCGTCGGAAGTTCGCGCTCGCGCGTCGCGCGTCGTACCTCGGCGTGCGCGCGGTGGAGTATGAGTTCCAGCAGTCCTTGTCGGCGCGCGCCGACGTGCTCGCGGCCCAGAAGGCGAACGACCTCGTCGAGGTGCTCGACGAGCTCCGCGCCATCAAGGCGACCGGCTCCGTCAACGGTGCGGTCCCGGCCGAACTCACCCAGGTCATCAGCCTCAAGAACGAGATCCTGCAGGTCGCCGATCAGCTCGAAGTCGATCCGGGCAATCAGATCCTCGACGCCACCGAGCGCTTCCGCGCGATCCTTACCCACCCGCGCTTCGAAGTGCGGAGAGACGGACGTCGCCTCGGCGTGCGCATCCCGTTCAACCTCGCGCCGCTCTCGGCGCTCAATCGAGGGGACGCTTCGGGCATCCCGTTCGCGCTCGAGAACGCGTGCGCCGAGCGCGTGTGGAGCCTCAACGCGACCGTCGTCGGTGACGAGGCGCGCATGTTCCAAGGGTTGGCGCAGACGGTGAACCTGGAGATCCAACAGGCCAACACCTTCTACGCGAACCGCTGCGCGCGTGCGGCCGACGACTCGTTCCAGGTCGCGAGCACGCGGCCGCGTCGAAACCTCTTCCGGCTCCCCGGGGTCGGCGAGGGCGTCCCCAACCTCGTCGACGACTCGGCGAGGAACTTCGCGTCGGCGCGACTGCAGGCTCGCTTGAACGTGGACCCGACAACGCTCGCCTCGGGCACCACCGTCGACGGTGAGAGTACCGAGCTCGCCGCGAGGCTCCTCTTCGGTGAGTACGCGCTGTTCATCCCGGCGAGTGAGCTGCCGGATGTCGACGACGAGGGCAGGCCGGTGGGCGACGGCCTACGCCTCAACGAGGTCGACGACATCCTGCTGCGCATCGACTACCTCAGCGTCTCTCGCTGAAAGCGGTCACGGCCGACACGCGCAGCAGCGCCCTTCGCTCCCGCCGTAGTAGCAGCCGCCCCCGAAGGCTGCGACCTCGCACTCGCCCACCGCCTCGCCGACGACGAAGCCCGTGCAGGCGTCGGCGCAGCTGTCGTAGCGACCGCAGTGGAACCGCACGGTGTCGTTGCCGCTCGCGCCGTTGGGGCCGGTCGGTCCGTTGGCGCCCTTCTTCCCCGCGGGCCCGGTGGGGCCGCGGGGGCCTTCCTTGCCGACGCGCACGCCGTTGTGGCGGAGGTTGCCGTCCTTGTCGATGACGGCGGTGTTGCCGTTCCGCGAGGCGTGCAACAGGGTGCCGCCGCCGGCGGTCGCGAGCTTCACCGGGCGACCGCGCGGGCCGATCGCACGCGCTTCGATCGCGCTGCCGTTGCTCGCGGTCGTCCGCGCGATCACCGCGGGTTGGTGGTCCGAGCTCGTGACCGCGACGACGCCGTCGCGGCCGCTGCTGTCGAAGTCCCCCGCGACGGCTTCGGTCGCATGCGCTTCGAGCGCAGGGTGGACGCCGCTCGAGCGCGCGAGCACGGCGTACGCGCCGGTGTTGGTCGAGAAGCACCGGGGGCCACCGCACGTGGTCGGGGGCGGTGTGGTGCCGGGGCGCGTCGAGCCGCCGCTCACGGCGCTGGACTCGACGGCGTCCGGATCGGCGATCGGCTCGCAAGCCGCCGCGAGGACGAGGAACAGGGTGGTCATTCGAAGTGCATTCATCGGTCAGGTCCCTTTCACGGCGCTCGCGCGCAGAGGCAGCAGTAGCCTTCGTCGTCGTAGTTGTCGCAGGTGCCGCCGGT
>JAUHYN010000652.1 GCA_030426505.1 bacterium
GCGCCGCATGTTGCGCTCGGCGCACGCCGACTGGCTCGGGATGACCGGCGCGTACGGCGCGTTCTGGAGCAACACGCAGCGCGACCCCGCGCTGTACCCGGAGTTCACGCCCGGCATCGACGCCGCGTTCCGCGAAGAGGTCTTGCGCTTCCTCGACGTCGTCGCGTTCGAGCGCGACGGCAGCTTCGCCGACCTCCTCCTCTCCAACGTCACGCAAGTGAACGATCGCATCGCGCCCATCTACGGGATCGACGGCGTCGGCAGCGAGTGGCAGACCGTGGAGCTCGACGCGAACGAGCGCCCCGGCCTCCTCACCCGCGCCGGCTTCGTCGGGACACACGGTCGTTACTCGCGCGGCTCGCTGATCTTCCGCGGCGCGTTCGTGCTCAAGCGGCTCCTCTGCCAAGAGACCGGCTCCCCGCCCGCCGGCGCCGACGCCACGCCGCTCCCCGACTCGAGCGAGCTGCGCACCACGCGCGAGCGCGTCGAAGCGATGACCGCCGGCGAGCCGTGCGCCACGTGCCACACCACGCGCATCAACCCCGCCGGGTTCGCGCTCGAGTCGTTCGACGGCATCGGCCGCTTCCGCACCGAGGACAACGGCGTCGCGGTCGACACGACGGGCGCGTTGATGCTCGGCGGCCAGATGCGGTCCTTCGCCGACGCGCGCGAGTACGCGGAGACGCTCGCCGCCTCCGCCGAAGCGCAGCAGTGCTACGTCGACCGCATCACCGCGTACGCGTTCAACGACAGCCGCGTGCGCCTCGACTGCGGCGGCGGCCCGCTCTCCCAGCGGCTCGGCGATCCCAGCGTGTCGCTCACCGACTTCCTCGTCGACCTCGTGTCCGACGACAACTTCCTCTACCGCGCCACCGAGGAGGCCCCGTGAAGATCACCCGACGAAGCCTCTTGTCCGGCCTCGGCGCCACAGTGCTGCTGCCCGCGTTCGGGCGCCGCGCCGCGGCCCAGGCCGCCCCCGCCCAGCCGAAGAACGCGGTGTTCTTCTGGACCCCGAACGGCTTCAACATGAGCACGTTCTACCCGCGCACGCGGCACGGTGACTCGGCGTTCGGCCCGCTCACTGCCGAAGCGTTCGCGGCGCGCGCGCTCGACACCGGCAACGAGACGATCGACGGCGTCCCGCGCGCGATCTTCCGCCACCCCGAGTGGGGCCTGTCGAGCCTCGGCGCGTTCGCGGATCGCATGAACGTGGTGCGCGGCTTGCGCAACTCGCGGCGCGGCTTCCTCGACCTCGCCGACGGCGGCGACCACGGCATGAACACCGCGTGCCGCTTCACCGCCGCGGGCATCGGGAGCGGTCGCGGCCTCGCGCTCGGGCGCTCCGTCGACTACGCGATCGCCGAGGCGATCAACCCGGTCGTCGACGGCGGCCGTACGCCGCTCGTCCTGCACGTGGGCCGCAACTCCGATCCGCGCAACGGCAACGGCACCAGCTTCGTCAGCTACCGCGGCTCCGAAGATCCGGACCCGGGCATCAACAACCCGTGGGTCGCGTACCGCAACCTGATGGGGATCGCGGGCGGCTCCGAGGCCGAGTCGCACCTCGTGCGGAAGCGGCGGCGCATCGCGGATCTCGTCCGCGGCGAACTCAACGCGCTACAGGGCGGGATGCCGCTCGGCGGCACCGATCGCAAGCTCGTCACGGACTGGCTCGGGCTCCTCGAGTCGACCGAAGACGACATGCGCAACATGAACCTCATGTGTACGACGGACACGCGCGACCGCGTCGCGCCGACGTCGCGCGTGCAGAACTTCGAAGGCCGCAGCAACGACGAGCTCGGTCGCTACGAAGACTTCGCCGAGATCGGCGACCTCATGATCCGCATCATCGCGCTGTCGATCCTGTGCGGACACACGCACGTCGCCACGCTCCAGTGGTCCTCCGGCTCCGGCGGCCCCGCGTTCGGCGCGATGAACATGGGCGACGGCCGCCCCGGCACCTGGCACGGCGGCGAGCGCCACCACGAGCTCTCCCACCGCAACGGCAGCGACGGCGCCGAGCCCGGCTTCCTCACCGACGTCGAGCGCAACATGTCGTGGATCGATCAGTGGTACGGGCAGCGCTACCGCGACCTGCTCGGACACCTCGACGACTTCGGCCTCCTCGACGACAGCGTCGTGGTCTGGATGCCCGAGTTCGGCGACGGCCGGCAGCACCACTTCATCGACATCACCGCCGTCGTCGCGGGCAGCGCCGGCGGCTAC
The DNA here is from genome assembly GCA_030426505.1 of bacterium. Taxonomy (GTDB): domain Bacteria; phylum Myxococcota; class Kuafuiibacteriia; order Kuafuiibacteriales; family Kuafuiibacteriaceae; genus JAUHYN01. The sequence continues at coordinate 2,227 of JAUHYN010000652.1, forward strand.
CTCCGCACGGGCCGCCACGTCGACTGCTCGAACGACGGCCGCTGGGACGCGCGCCTCGACACCGAGACCAACGGCCCCCGCATCCGCGCCGCGGACGACCCGGCCAACGTCTACAACCTCGACATCGGCTGGATCGACGGCTGCGCCTCGCACAACAAGCTGCTCACCACCGTCTACAACGCGGTCCTCCCGCGCGACGGGAGCGGCCAGCCGGTCGGCGCCATCAACCGCTTCCCCGAGGTGGACTCCGCCGACCCGCACAACGCGGTCGAGGCCGGCGAGCTCGACCCGCTGAAGGCGTAGGAGCCGGCCGAAAATAGCTTCCAGTCCGCAGCAAGATCTCCCGAGCGCATCAGGCGCTGAAGCGTTCGCACCGAGGAGCTGCCGGCTGCCCGCTGGTCGCTGAAAGCCGGCCTCGTGCGCGCCCGCACACCGCGGCTCGTCGCCAACCCGGCGCGACCGCTTGTACGCCCCCCGCATGAAGCGAAACCTACGTCTCCTCGTCTGCTCCTCACTCCTCGTCGGCTTCGCCTGCCTCGAAGGGGGCGCGAACCAGAACGGTCAGCGCTCCGGGAATCGCGAAGGCGGGATCCAGCTCTGGCTCGGTGACATCGCGGTCGACTCGGGCGGCCGCTACTTCCTCAGCCGCACGGACGACCACCTCGTCGTCGGCGACCTCGAGATCGGGGTGCTGTCGGTCGTCGACGAGATACCGGTCCCCGAGGTCCTCGCGTTCCGGCCCGACCGCAGCGCCGGCTTCTTCGCCGTGAACGTCGAAGTCGACGGCGACGGCGTGCCGAGCGAGACGGTCCGCTCGTTCGACCTCGACGATCGCCGCGTCCTCTGGCGCCGCGACTTCGCGCGCTGGGATTTCACGATGGACGTCACCAAGGACGGCAGCCGCCTGATCCTCACCTCCGGCAGCTCGATCAAGATCCTCGACGCCCGCGACGGCGCCGACGTCGCCGAAGTCACGCTCGAAGACACCGCCGTCGACGTCGACGTCCTCAGCGACGGCCGCATCGTCGCCATGGAACAGCGCCAGTTCGACGAGACCTCGAACCTCCCCACCGCGCGCGTCTCCGTGTGGTCGTCGGACGACGGCTCCGCGGTGTGCGAGACGAAGATCGACAACTGCGACTCCGAGCTCGTCGTCACCCTCGACGGCGCCCGCGCGTTCATCGCGCCCACGCGCTGCGGCCGCGACCCGATCTCCGTCGTCGACCTCGACACCTGCGACTACCGCGGCAACCTCCCCGGCTTCGGGCCCGTCGCGCTGTCGCCGGACGGTGAGACGGTCGTCGGCTTCGCGGATCGCGACGCGAACGATCCCACCGCGCCGCCGCTCCCTCAGGCCGTGCTGTCGAGCGCCGACCGCTACCACCTCATGTTCGTGGACGTCGAATCACTCGACTACGACACCACCGCGATCGGCGACCTGCTCCCGCGCTACGCGTTCACGCCGAACGGCGCCACGCTGATCATCGACCACGACGTGGACCGCAACCAGCAGCGCCCCGGGCCGATCATGCTGCTCGACGTGGAGGACAAGTCGTTCCGCGAGGTCGTCGGCCCCGAGCTGGAGCTCAACCACTACGCGCTGACGCCCGACTCCTCGAGCGCCTACGTGGTCGACCTCGGGCTGTTCGAGCTGAGCATCGACGAAGCGACGGCGACTCGCGTGCCGCTGTCGTACTCGCCGACGTCGGTGAACATCACGCCGCGCGGCGACACGCTGCTCTTGAAGGACAAGCTGTACGGGCACGTTCACCTCTACGACCTCACGTCCGAGGAAGAGGGCGCGACGCTGTCGCTGTAGATCAGTTCCCGATCGCGACCGGCACCGTTAGGTCGCCGGTCGCGGGGAGCGTGAACGCCACCGACGCCTCGAACGTCGACGGGCACAGCTCGGCCACCATCGGCGGCGTCTCGGTCGCCGGCTCGAACGACTCGCACGACAGCTCGCCAGCCGATTCGATGCAGCCCGCCGGAATCGAGCGCTCGAACACCACGCGCGCGGTGTACGCGCCCGCCGCGGCGGGCTGCGGCGCGCCGTGAACGCGCGGCGCCGTGTTGCCGAGCGCGGGCGGCCCGCAGAACTCGTCGTACGGCGTGGTGACGAGCGTGCGCGCGTCCCAGACCAGGTCGAACGACGCGCCCGGCTCGATTCGCTGATACACGCGGCCGTGGGGCGTCGGCGGCGGCGGGCACTCGCAGCCGCACTGGAAGGAGAGCATCTGGGGCGCGCCGGGGTCGAGGCCCACGCAGTCTCGACCCTCGAGCACCAGGTAGCGGTCCTCGCGGGTCGTATTGCGCACCTGGAAGATCACCTGGCGCGTCGACGCCACCTCCGGGAGGTAGGCCTCGCCGTGAAGGCTCGCGGCGGCCTCGGTCTCGAGGGTGCCCACCACCGCGGCCGCGCTGGCCTTGCCCGGCTCCGTGGGCGAGAAGGCCACGGTGAGCGGGTCCGAGTCGCCGGGTTGCAGGATGGCGCCCCAAGGCGGCGTCACCGTGAACCCGGCGCCCCGCGGCGCGGCCCACGCCGCTGCGTTGCACTCCGCGAAGCCGATGTTCTGCACGAGCACGCTGGCGGTGCTCGTGGCCCCGACCTGCGTCAGCGGGAACGCCACCTCGGTCGGCGTGACCGCGAGCTGGCAGCCCGAGGGGCCGGCGTCCGATGGGCCCACGTCCACGGGGCCCGAGTCGACGACGGTGGCGTCCTCTGCCGCGCCGGCGTCCGAGGCCGCGTCGGCCGTTGCCGCGCCCGAGTCGGTGAGCACGCCGCCCGCGTCGTGCCGGATGAGGTCCGCCGTGCACGCGGCGAGGAGAACGGGGAGAGCCGAGATGATCGCGTGTCGCATACCTACTTCACCTCCGCGGTGCGCCCGAGTTTCCTGCGCACGCGTCGAGGGCGGCCGAGACCTGGTCGCGGTAGCGGCCCGCGCCGAAGCGCGCCGCGTGCTCGCGCCAGTGGGCGCAGGCCCCGGCCTCGTCGTGCAGATCATCTTGCAGGACGAGGC
>JAUHYN010000653.1 GCA_030426505.1 bacterium
GCGGCGCTGGCCTCGGCGGCGCGCCCGGTCACGGCGGCGGCGGCTCGTTCGGCCTCGTGCTCGCGGGTGGCTCGAACGCGGACGTGCGCGACAGCCGACTCGCGACCGACGCGGGGGGAGCCGGTGGGTCGGGCGGCCGCGGCGGTGCCGGTGGCACGGGCGGCGCGGGCGGGCGCGGTGAGAAGTCCGGGCCGTCGGACGGCGCCGACGGTGGGCGCGGTGGCCACGGCGGCGCCGGCGGCGACGGTGGCGGCGGGGGCGGCGGGCCGACGGCGGGGCTGGTGCTCCTCGACGACAGCGCCGCCGACGTGACGGATACGCGGATCGCGGTCGGGCTCGCCGGTTCGGGCGAGGGCGTGCGCCCGGGCGCGGGCGGTTGGAGCTACTGCGTGTTCGCGGCGCGCGACGCTCGGCTCCTCACGTTCGCGCCGATGGTGTGCGAGCTCGCGGGCGCCGGCGCCGGCGCACCGCCGGCCTCCGTGACGAACCCCTAGTGCCAGCGTTCGGAAGTCCGCTCCGCTTTTCGCGGCTCCCTTCGCGCCTACTCGCCGCGCGGCCTGTCGGCCGCCCTTCCGGGCTCCTCAGTTGTTGGGGCCCACCCAACGCCTTCCGGAGCGCGACGACCAGACACGAAGGGCGCTCGCGAAAACTCGGAACGGACCTCCGAACGCAGGCACTAGTTTACGCTTCGGGGTCGACCCCTTCGGGGGGTACCATGCCGCCATGGCCACTCAGGCCCGTTCGGAGGCGTCGGCCATCCTGTCCCGCCTCGGGACGTCACACCCACCGAATACGGCGGAGCGCGAGCACCTCTTCGCGCTCGTGTACGACGAGCTGCGGCGGATCGCCGGCGCGCTGATGTCGGACGAGCGTCGCGCGGTGACGCTCCAGCCCACCGCACTCGTCCACGAGGTCTACCTCGCGCTCGCGGAGCGCCGATCGGACTGGCAAGGCCGCGCTCATTTCCTCGCGCTCGCGTCGCGCTGCATGCGGCACGTCCTCGTGGACCATGCGCGCGCCCGGAGCGCTGCGAAGCGCGGCGGCGATCGACGGGCCGTCACGCTCGACGAGGGGCTCGTCGGTGAGCAGCCGCGCGACGTCGAGACGCTGATGTTGAACGACGTCCTCGACAAACTCGCGGCGCTCGACGAGCGCGCCGCGCGCGTGGCGGAGATGCGCCTCTTCGGCGGGATGACGGTCAAGGAGATCGCGGAAGCGCTCGACGTCTCGCCGCGTACCGTCGACGGCGACTGGGTCACGGCGCGACTGTGGTTGAGTCGAGAGCTCTCGAACGATTGACGCGATGGACGCCGAGCGCTTCGTAAGGGTGAAGGCGGTCGTCGTGGAGGCGCTCGATCGGCCTCGCGAAGAGCGCGCGGCGTTCGTCGTCGAAGCCTGTGGTTCGGATTCTGAGCTGCGCCGCGAGGTCGAGAGCCTCCTCGCGCAAGACGACGCACCGGCGCCGATCCTCGACGCCGACCTGTCGGATCGCGAAGCGCTCGAAGCGCTCGTGGACGCGCTCGACGAGGTCACGCCCGAGCCCGGGATGAAGGTCGGCCGCTTCGAGATCGTTCGTGAGATCGGTCGCGGCGGGATGGGGCACGTCTTCCTCGCGCGCGACACCCGCCTCGGTCGCGATGTCGCGCTGAAGTTCATGCACGTGCGATCGCCGGAGCTGATCGCGCGCTTCCTGGCGGAGGCGCGCGCGACTGCGCAGTGCCGGCACGAGAACATCGTGTTGATCTACGAGGCGGATGAAGCCCTCGGGATGCCGTACCTCGCGCTCGAGTACCTCGAGGGGGAGTCGCTCGCCGAGGTGCTCGCGCGAGGGCCCGTGTCCTCGGAGCGCGCGGTCGAGGTGATGCTCCCGGTGGTACGCGCGCTGGTCTGCGCGCACGAGCGCGGAATCGTCCACCGCGACCTGAAGCCCGACAACATCTTCCTCACGAGTTCGGGTGAAGTGAAGGTGCTCGACTTCGGGATCGCGAAGCTCTTCGATCAGGAGAGCGCCGAGTACGCGCGGCCCACGGATCTGTCGGGCGTTCAGCGCGTCGTGACCGAGAAGAGCGCGCTCGTGGGGACGGTGCCGTACATGTCTCCCGAGCAGTGGGGGCTCGGCGAGGTCGATCACAAGAGTGACTTGTGGGCGGTCGGCATCATCCTCTGGCAGATGCTCACGGGCGCGCACCCGATCGCTGCGCCGACGCCGCCACGCCTGCGCGAGTCCGCCGAGCGCCTCGAGGAGCCGCTGCCGCCGATCGCGCGCTCGGCGCCGGGCGTGCCTTCTGGTCTCGCGACGATCGTCGACGCTTGTCTCATCAAACAGAAGGAGCGCCGCATCGGGAGCGCGCGCGAGCTCCTCGAAGGGCTCGAACGTTTGCGCCGTCGCGTCACGACGTCCGATCCCTGGCTGATCCGAATCTCACCGGCGTGGGTGTGGGGTGTGTTCTTCGTCCTCGGCTGGGCGCTGCTCGGCGCGAGTCTGGGGCTCGGCGTGGGTACGAGCTACACGGCGTCGATCAACTGGGGCCCCAACTTCATCGTCGTGATCCCGTTCCTGGCGGCGATCTGTCTGCGCGCGATTCACCGGTGACGACGCCCTCCGAGCGCTCGGGGCTGCGGGCATGCTCGTCGATTCGATCGGCCGGCCGACGTCCGAGAACCCCGGCTTCACCCAGTGGCGTCGGCGCCTCGGCGCGGCCACGTGGTTGGTGGTCGGTGCGCTCCCCGCGAGCGTCGCGGTGAGCGTCGGTGAGTGGTGGACCCGCGTGAGTCATCGGCCGGTCCCCGGTGAGTGGTGGACGGAGTCTTGGGTGCTCGGGATCGCGGGCGGGGTCGCGCAGGGGCTGATCATCGGCACGATGATCGTGGTCGCGGTGGTGATGACCGCGTTCTGCTGGACGGTGCTCGATCTCGCCGCGGGTCGCTTCGAGGTCCGTACGACGCTCGACGCGCGCTCGGCCGACGGGCGCGGTGGATTCGGGCGCTTCGAAGAGTGCCTCGAGTCGATCCTCGCCGCTGCCAGCCTGCTCTACGCCGCGCTCTGGGCCGCGAGCGTGCAGCACATCGCGATCGAGCGGACCCTCGAGACCGGGCGTCACGTCGCCCTGCAGACGGTGCTGTTCTCGGGATCGTGGTTCGACGTCGGCGTGAGTCACTACTCGATCCAGATGGCGATCATCGCCTGCGCCACCACGCTCACGATGGCCGGCCTGATGGTGTACTGGCTGCACCGCGCCTACTGGGCGACGGTGCTCCGCTCGCGAACGGAGGGAACAGCGCCGTGGTTGCTGCCGCACTTCCCGCTGCCGGCTCTGGTCGGGGCGCTGATGCTCGCGCAGGTGTGTTTCGTCTTCTTCAAGTTCTCGATGGTGGTCCTCGCGCTGCTCGTGGTGGTGATCGTGTACCGCATGGGTCGCGCGCTCTCGCCGTCGTTCTCGACATAGACCGCGACCGCGGCGTGACCTTGGAGTATCGTGGGCGCCGATGAGCGCGGACCTCCTCGTCGTCACCACCGTCAACCGTGTCCGCACGCTGCGGATGAACAACCCGCGTCGACTCAACGGGTGGACGCTCGCGATGCAGCGGGCGATCGGCGAGGCCCTCGAAGCGGCCGCGCGCGACGACGACGTCGGTGCGGTCATCCTCACCGGGACGGGTCGCTACTACTCGGCGGGCGCGGACCTGAGCGGCTCGTTTCGGCTCGGCCACCCGCGCGCGCTCCGCGCGATGATCGTGAGCGGGAACTACGAGCTCTTCGATCAGTACATTCGATTTCCGAAGCCGATCCTCGTCGCGGTCAACGGCACGGCCCTCGGCGCGGCCGTCACGACCAGCGTGCTGTGCGACGCGATCATCGCCGCAGAGGACGCGACCTTCTCGACGCCGTTCGCGCGCCTCGGCGTCCCGCCCGAGGGCTGCTCGACGATCCTGTTCCCGCGGCTCTTCGGCGCCGCGACCGCCGAACGCATCGTGGGCGAGGAGGGCTTCCAACCCACGGCGAACGAGGCGTTGGAGATCGGGCTCGCCCAGTGGGTGGTCCCCAACGAAGCGCTGTTGGATCGCGCCCAGGAGATCGCCGAGGGCTGGATCGCCGAAGGCCGCACGCGGACCTACCGCGGTGATGTCACGCGCGCCGAGCTCGAGGCGGCCAACGCGCGCGAGTCGGAGGCCGTCGCCGACGCGTTCCTGTCGAAGAGGTTCCTGATGAACCAGTACCGCTTCCTGAAGTCGAAGAAGAAGACGGGCCCGGCGATGACGTTCTACGCGTTGGCGGTCACGCGTCCGCTGTGGGGTCGGCTGCTCTGAGGTCGCGTCGCCGAACGGGGCGCGATCAATGCGAGCGCGGGCGGAGCTCGTCCAACGCGTCCAAGAGGTGCGACGGCTCGAACGGCTTGCGCAGGAAACGGACGTGCTCGCCGTACGGTGACTCGCCCGAGGCCTGTCCGCTGATGAGGATCACGCCGACTTCGAGGCCCTCCTCGACGATCGCCGCCGCAAGCTCGTCGCCACTGACGTTCGGCATCATGACGTCGCTGATGATCGCGTCGAACGGGAGCTGCGCGCGGACGAGGGCCAGGGCCTCGCGGCCGTCGGTCAACGCGGTCACGCGATAGCCGACGTGTTCGAGCATCCGCTGTGCGGAGCGGCGGACGTCGCCGTCGTCTTCGACGAGGAGGATGTGTCCGGCCCTCGACCCGCGCACCACGTCGTTGGTCGTCGTCGCGACGTGACTCGGCGTCTCCGGTTCGATGCGCGGGAGGTACACTTGGAACGTCGATCCTCGCGAAGTCGCACTCTCGATTCGGATCGTTCCGCCGAGGCCGTCGACGATCTCGCGGACCGTGACGAGCCCGAGCCCCGTCCCGCTCTCCTTGGTGGTGAAGAACGGCTCGAAGATGCGCGCGCGGGTGGACTCGTCCATCCCAATCCCCTCGTCCGTCACCTCGATGACGACCTGGTCGTCGGCCTCGGCGACGCGCACCACGATCGTCCCGCCGTGCGGCATGGCGTCGCGGGCGTTGATGGTCAGGTTCAGCGCGATCTGTTCGATGGCCGCGCGTGGGGCGCGGACGAAGCACTGCCCCACGCTCAGGTCCCGGACGATGCGCACGCGATCGCCCAGCAATCGATCGAGGAGCCCGAGGAGCTCGCCGACGACCGGGCCCAAATCGAGGTCTTCCTGTTGACCGCCTCGCGAGCGGCTGAACGCGAGGAGTTTGCCGCTGAGGAGTGCGAT
>JAUHYN010000654.1 GCA_030426505.1 bacterium
CGAACGACGCGAGCGCCTCCGCGCTCACCACGTGCGGCGCGCCGGCGAATCCGATCTCGCGCGCGAGGTCCGAGAGGAATCGATCTTCGCCGTCGGACGGCGGCGCGAAGATGCCATCCGGGTCGCCCTCCTTCGAGAGCCAGCCCCGCACCGTGCTCGAGCGCGAGAACTTCGTCAGCGGCGACTTCGCGATCTCGTGGTTCTCGAGGAGCTCCGGCCGCTGGCGCGGCGTCGTCTTCTCGAACTTCACCCCCGGCGCCTGGACCTCGCTCGATAGCGCGCGCCGCACGTCCGCGGATGTCACGGTCGGCACGAAGCCGTCCGCCTCGAAGAACGCGCGGAGTCGCTGCCCGGCCACGCGGGCCGTCGGGCTGCCGGTCGCGAGCGCGTCCAACAGGCCGTCGAGCCCCACCGACTCCCCGCCGAGGTGCGTCATGAACGACTCCACGGCGCGGCGCTGTTCGTGAATCGGCGGGGTGCTCAAGGCCCCGAGATCGTCCTCGAACCGGTGGCCCCCTGCAAAGACGCGAATGACCGACCGCCCCAGGATTGTGTATCTATCTACTAGTGAGAACGGACCTCCCGAAGGGAGGTTCGCTTCGAGCTGTGCCAGGAAGGCGCGCGTAGCGCGTCTGACGTCGGTACTAGTTGGTAGATAAGGCCCATGACTTCGACCTACTGGCTGACCCTCACCCTGATCCTGACCGGCCTCATGTGGCTCCCCTACATCCTCCAGTCGATCCTCGGCCGGGGGCTCTTCGAGACGATGGGCTACGACGACAACCTCCCGCCGCTCGCTCCGTGGGCGCAGCGCGCGAAGAAGGCGCACTACAACGCCGTCGAGAACCTCGTGCTGTTCGCCCCGGCGGTCCTGGCTAGCCCCACCAAGGACGGGACGGTCGCGACGGCCGCGATGGTCTACTTCGCCGCGCGCGCGCTGCACTACGTGGTCTACGTGGCGAAGGTCCCGGTGCTTCGAACCCTGACCTTCTTCGCGGGCTGGGCAGCCACGATCTACATCGCGTATTCGATCATCGCATGACCGGCACCGCGGAGCGGATCCTGGACGCCGCCGAGGCGTTGATGATGACGCGTGGCTACAACGCGTTCAGCTATCACGACCTCGCACCGATCGTCGGGATCAAGACCGCGAGCATCCACTACCACTTCAAGACGAAGGACGACCTCGCGCTCGCCGTCGTGAAGCGCTACGTCGACGCGATCGTCACGCTACAGACTCAGGCCGACGCCGACGCCACACTCGACGCCAAGAAGAAGCTCGATCTCTACTTCGCCGCGATCCGCGGCGTGGCCGAGGCGGAGGATCGAATCTGCTTGTGCGGCGTGCTCGGCGCCGAACTCAACACGCTCGGGCCCGATGTGCGCGCGGCCGTGACCGCGTTCTACCGATCCCAAGAGGCGTGGATCGCGAAGGTGCTCACGAGAGGCCGGCGCGACGGTGAGCTCTCCTTCTCGGGCACCGCGGCGCCGCTCGCGACGATGGCGTTCGCAGCGATCGAAGGTGCGCTGATCATCGGGCGCGCGACCGGTGAGCTGAAGGTCTACGACGACACGGTGAAGGCGCTCCGACGCGTCCTCGCGTGAGCGGCGCCTTCAGCGCTTCTTCATGAACAGCCGGATCACGCTGATCTTCTTCAGCCGGGGTCGCAGCATCGCGTAGGCCCCGACCCACGATACGACCATCGCGCCGACCACCGCGCCGAAGACACCGACGATCGGGATCCCGAAGATTTTCCAGTCGAGCTGCGCGAGCCCGATGAACGAGCCGATGATGAACGAGCCGCCGAGGATCGCGCCCGAGACCGTGGTCGCCGCGGTGAGGACGCTCGTGTTCAGCTTCTCGAGCATCTGACCGCTGACGTTCACGCCGAACCGCCCCGACGAGACGTCGGAGAGGATCTGCGACAGCTGCAGCGGGACGTCCTCCGACATCCCCTGGAACTGCAGCAGCGCTCGGTACAACCCGCCCTCGACCTGCTGCGGACCGATCCGATCCATCAGCAACTTCTCCGCGTACGGCCGCGCGACCTCCGCGACGTCGATCGACGGATCCAGCTCGCGCACGATCCCCTCGATCGTCGCGCCCGCGCGGCCGAGCATCGTGTACTCCGCCGGGATCCGGAGCCGGTGCTTCATCCCGAGCGACAGGATCTCCTGCGTGAGGATCGTGGAGTCGATGTCGCTGATGCTGCGGTTCAGGTAGCGCTGGAGCACGAGCTCGGTGTCGCGCTTCACCTCCGCGAGGTCCACGCGCTCGTCGGGCTGGCCGAGGCGGTACAGCGTGCGTGAGATCGTGTCCGCGTCGCGCACGGCGACCGCCAACGCGATCACCACGATCGTCTCCTTCATCTGCGGCGACAGCCGGCCGAGCAGACCGAAGTCGAGGATCGCGTAGCGCCCGTCGTCGAGCAGCATCAGGTTCCCGGGGTGCGGGTCGGCGTGGAAGACGCCGTCGATGAAGACCTCGTCGAACGCCTCCTGGATGATGCGCGCCGCGATCTTCTTCTTCTCGCAGTCGTCGGGGAGGCGCGAGAACGGGACGCCCTCGAGGTACTCCATCGTGAGCACCGTCGGCGAGGACAGCTCCGTGAACACCGCCGGGATCGCGATGTCCGCGCGCCCCTCGTGCAGCCGCTTGAACTCGAGCGCGTTGGTCGACTCGTGCCGGAAGTTGAGCTCTTCGGTGAGCGCCTTGTCGAACTCGCGCACGACGCCGACCGGCTCCGCGAGCTGCGACTCCTCGATGACCGCGTCCAACAGCTGCGCGACGCGGTAGAGGATGTCGATGTCGGCGCGGACCTCGTTCGCGATGTCCGGGCGTTGCACCTTGATGACGACTTGAGCGCCGGTCTTCGTGACGCCGCGGTGGACCTGGGCGATCGACGCGGTCGCGAGCGGCGCCGGATCGATCGACGAGAACAGCGCGTACGGATCGCGCCCGAGGCCCTCGCGGATCGCGCGCTCGATCTGATCGAACGGGAGCGCCTCGCAGTCGTCTTGGAGGTTCTTCAGCTCCTCGACGTACTCGCGCGACACGAGGTCGGGCCGCGACGACAACACCTGCCCGAACTTGATGAACGTGGGACCGAGCTCCTCGAGCATCAGTCGGAAGCGCCGCGGTGCGGAGCCGGTCTGCTTGCCCTCGGCGGGCTCGAAGTCGGTGGTGGAGAGCTCGTCCGGGAGGTCCGGCGACTTCTTCACGAACTCGTCGTAACCGTACTTCCCGATGACGCCGGTGATGCGGCGCAGGCGCTTCAGGTCTTGGGCGGCGGCGCGGAGCACGTCCCGAGGATCCTAACCGGCCCGCCTGGACTTCGCGACTTCGGCGTCAAAGCTCGCTCTTGAACGGCTTCAGGAGCACGCCGCCGAGGCGCCGGTACCACGGGTCCTTCGCCAGGTCCTCCTCGGTGCGGCGGTGGCTCCGGGCGAGGTCCGCGCGGAAGTGGCCGTCGAGTTCGGCGGTGACCGCCGGTGACGAGATCACGGCGGAGACCTCGTCGTCCTTGCGGAGCGAGCGCTGGTTCAGGTTCGCGGATCCGACACACGAGATGTCGTCGTCCACGATCAGGATCTTCGCGTGCATCATCGTGGGCGCGAACTCGTAGATCTTCACGCCCGCCTCCAGCAACGAGCCCATCACGAGCTCACTCGTGAGCCGGACGATCTCCTTGTCGGTGTGTTCGCCGGGGACGAGGACGCGCACGTCGACCCCTTCGCGCGCGAGGCGGCAGAGCTGATCGATCGTCTTGTCGTCGGGGACGAAGTACGGCGTCGCGATCCACACGCGCTTCACCGCGATGGCGAGGAGCGCGCGGAACATCGACGCGGACTCGCTCCAACCGATCGAGGCGGTGCTCCGCACGACGAGGACGCGCGCGTCGCCCTCCGGATCGCACGGCGGCGTGTCATGCCACTTCGTCGGGAGCTCGCCGGTCATCTCGATCCAGTTGCCCGCGAACGCGCCCCATAGGTCGCGCACGGCGGGGCCGCGGATCTCGAGGTGCGTCTCGCGCCACTCGCTCGGGTCCCGCGCGTCGCCGCACCACTCCTCGGCGATCCCGACGCCGCCCGTGTAGGCGACCTCGTAGTCGACGATCAGGAGCTTGCGGTGTGTGCGGTGACTCGTGCGCCACACGCGCCACGTCGCCTTCGGGCGGAACCACCGGACGTCGCAGCCCGCCTCCTCCATCTCGGTGACGAGCTTGCTCGGCATCGGCGCGGCCCCGACCGCGTCGAGCACGACCATCACGTCCACGCCGCGTTGCGCGGCGTTCGAGAGGGCGCGCGCGAAGCGCTCCGCGATGTCGCCCTTCCAGTACACGAACGTGACGAGCGCGACGGACGACTTCGCGTTGTCGATCGCCGCCAACATCGGCGGGAAGATCGCGTCACCGTTCTTCAGGACGTCGACGCGGTTGCCGGGGAGGAACCGCGCGCCGAGGACTTGCTCCAGCGCGAGCTCGCGACGTCGGCGACGATCGTCGATCTCGGGTTCGAGCGGGAAGCGCCCGTCCACGACCGCCTCGTGACGGTCGTGGCTGGGGACCGTGTCGAGGTTCAAGCCGGCGCCTTGAACGTGCCGTCCGGGTTGCGCGCCTGCGCCTTGGCCTGCGCGGACTTCACGTTCTTGCCGCGCCGGAGGAACGCATACGCGCCGACCGCGAGGGCCGCCGCGCCGGTGACCGCGCCGGCGATCGACAGCTGCGAGGTGCTGGCCCCGCGGAGTGCGCTCGAGAGACGGGTGGAGAGGTCGTTGGACTTGGTGTTGAACATGCCGAGTTCAAAAGCAGGCGGCGTGCCAGCCAACTTTCAGGCGTCGCGGGCGTTCGCGCGGTCCGGGTTTGTCACGCGCGCACACGGGGCCGTGTCAGATGGCCACGCTCGACGGGTCGAAGCGGCGCCGCGACCCCAAAAATACGGTGCGAAGCGTACGGCTCTGCTCTAGCCTGTTCGGCCTTGGCTTCCGATTACGCACACGGCGCCGTCACCCTCGACAACGGCCTCACTGTCGTCACCATCGCGATGCCCCACTTGCACAGCGCGACGGTGTCGCTCTTCGCGCGCGTGGGCAGTCGCCACGAGTCGCCCGAGGACAACGGGCTGTCGCACTTCCTCGAGCACATGTTCTTCCGCGGCTGCGAGGGGTTCGAGGACAGCACCGAGCTGAACGCGGCGATCGAGGACCTCGGCGGATACCTCGATGGCTTCACCAC
>JAUHYN010000655.1 GCA_030426505.1 bacterium
TTGCCGGCCCACGACGTCTGATCCGCCTTGCCGTCACCGTCGATGTCGAACTTCTTGCCGTTCTTCGCGTCGGTCGTGCTGACCTTGCCGTCGCCGTTGAGGTCGAACGTGAGCGGCGAGGCGATCTTGTTCTGGCCCTTGGGCGCCTTGTAGATGCCCTTGTGCTGACCGTTCGCGTCGAAGACGTCGAACGTGCCCTTGGTCTTGGACGCCTTGACCGTGCAGCCCTTGTACTCGCCGCCGGTGATCTTCCAGCCGTCGCCGTCCTTCTTCTTGTGCTTGTGGGACGCGAGCCAGCCGCCCTTCTCCTTGCCCTTCAACTCGACGGGCTGCTGTGGCGCGCCGTGCTGATGTGGCGTCGCGCAGACCTTCGGCTGCGGCGCGCAGACCTTCGGCTTCGGACCGCACTTCGGCGCGACCGCCTGCGGCTGCGGCTGCGGGCCGCACACCTTCGGCTTGGGGCCGCAGGCCTTCGGCATCGCGGGCGCGGCCTTCTTCGGGCCACAGCCGCAGCCGGGGATCTGCTTCATGAGCTGGTTGATGCCCTGCGGGCCGCCGCGCATGAGCTGACGCACGAAAGGATTGAAGTTGTTCCCCATGAGCTGCCGGAGCTGTCCGATCGCCTGGCGCTGCATCGGCGACATCTTCGGCGCGCCGCCGAACTGCTGGCCGCCGCCGAGCTGCTGACCGCCGCCGCGCATCTGCCGCTGCTGGGCGCGCGCCTGCATGAACTGAAGGACCATCCCCAGCGCCTGCGGGCTGATCTGGCCGTTCTGGGCGAGGTTGAAGAGCAGTGCCTTGAGCGGGGGTTGGTTCTTGATGCCGTACATGAGTCCTCCTGGGATGGGTGAGCGTTGCGCTCCTTCCCTAGAGCAACGCGCGGGCCAACCGCTCGAAGGCCCCACGGGTGCGATCGCGTTGCACAGCGGCGCCACCGATCGGGTGCAAGGACACCGGTTGGGCGCCAGGTGAACACGAGCCGTGGGCAGATCTGCGGGGATAAAACGCCGAACGGAACTCCGATAATCGAACGCCGGACAACGCCGGACGGACAAATGCCGCCCGAGCGCCGCGGGCGGCCTGGCCCCACCGTTGCACTCGGGGCCCCGCATGTATCGCTTCGTCGCGCTCGCCCTCCTCACCGCCTGCGGCGGCCCCGCAGACCTCGGTTGGCGCGAAGACCCGATCACTCGAGGGCACCCCGACGACGATCACGTGGCTGTCGGCCTGGTCGGCGTCACGACCGACGACGGCTGGACCTTCCACTGCTCCGGCACCCTCGTCGGCCCGACGACCGTCCTCACCGCAGCACACTGCCTGTTCGACGTCGACGACCGGCGGCTCACCGCACGCACGCTGGTGTTCGCGATCGGCGACGCGGTGTTCGACGTCGCACGATCCAACGTCGCGCCCGGCTACGACCCCGAGGCCTACGCGGACTGGGAAGACGCCGCTCGCCTCGTCCTCGCCATCGCGCCGGACGTCGCGCCGATCCCCCTCGCTTCGAATCCACCGCACGTCGACGACGACGCGATCGTCGTGGGCTTCGGCGCAACCTCCGCGAGCGGCGCGGGCTTCGGTCGGCGCCGCCGCGTCCACGTCGTCCTCGGCGAGGTCACGGACCGCGAGCTCGCCTACGACGGGCGCGAGGGGAGCGCGTGCTACGGAGACTCGGGAGGTCCCGTGCTCGTCGCGGGGCGCGTCGTCGGCGTGACATCTCGAATGTACGGGCGCGCGTGCCGCGGATTCTCGGTCGCGCAGCGCGCCGACGTCCTCGTGCCCTGGCTCCGTCGAGATCGCGGCGACGTGTGTGCAGACGAATGCTGAGGTCAGTTCAACCCGGTGCGCTCCAAGAGATCGGCGAGGATCTCGTCGAGGCGCTCGCTCGCGCGGGTCGCGTCCGCCTCCACGATCTCGAGGTACAGCTTCAGCTTGGGCTCGGTGCCGCTGGGCCGCACCGCGACGCGACCACCCCCGGCGAGGTCGTAGAGGAGGACGTTCGACTTCGGCCCATCGACCGCGAGGTAGTCGATCGTCTCCTCGACCGCCTCGCCGCCGATGCGCGTGACCGTCTCGCCGCGCAGCGCGGTCATCGCCGCCGCGATCCGGGCCGCGCCGTCCTTGCCGGGCATCGTGATGCTCTTCTGCCGCCCGACGTACGCGCCGTGCGCGCGATCGAGGTCCGCGATCACGTCCGCGAGCGTGCGACCGCGCGCCTTCTCGGTCGCCGCGAGCTCCGCCATCACCAGCGCCGCGCCGATGCCGTCCTTGTCCCGGACCACGGTGCCGACCGTGTAGCCGAGCGCCTCCTCGTAGCCGAAGGCGAAGCGCAGGCCGCGCTCGGCCTCGAGCGCCATCGCGCGGTTGGTGATCCACTTGAAGCCCGTGAGGGTCTCGGCGTACGCGACCCCCGCCGCCTTTGCCATCGCCCTCAGGCGCTGCGACGAGACCACCGTGGTGACGAACAGGCGCGCGTCCCCGTCCGCGTGATCGTTCGTCAGGACGTGGTGCGCGAGGAGCGCGCCGATCTCGTTGCCGGTGAGCACGCGGTAGTCGTCGTCGACCCGCACCGCGACGCCGAGGCGATCCGCGTCCGGGTCGTTCACGAGGACGACGTCGGAGCGCTCCTGTCTCGCGAGCGCGAGGACCAAATCCAACGCGCCGGCCTCCTCCGGGTTCGGGAAGCGCACCGTCGGAAAGTCGCCGTCCGGCGTGCCCTGCGCCTCGACACAGTCGATCTTCGCGAACCCGCGCCGCGACAGCGCCTCGAGCAAGAGCGGCTGCCCCACCCCGTGCATCGCGGAGTACGCGATCGAGAGCGCGTCGACCGGCGCGTCGTCCACGAAGCGGAGCGCGCCGAGCGCTTCGAGGTACGCCTCGCGGAGGTCATCGGCCGCGACGATCCGCGCGTCGTCGTACGCGAGCTCGATCGCATTCGACGCAGGCGCCGCTTCGATCGCCGCGGCGATCGAGGCGTCCGTGGGCGGGATGATCTGCGCCCCGTTGTCGAAGTAGACCTTGTACCCGTTGTACTCGGGCGGGTTGTGGCTCGCGGTCACGACGATGCCCGCCGCGGCACCCACGTGCTTCACGCCGAACGCGACGACCGGCGTCGGCGTCGTGCCGTCCATCCACCACACCTTCACGCCCCGCGCCGCGCAGACCGCGGCGGCGTCGCGCGCCATGACGTCGGAGCCGTGGCGACCGTCGCGGCCGATCACCACGCCGCGCTCGGCGGCGTCCGGGACGACCTCGAGGACGTGGGAGACCAACCCGTACGTCGCGCGGATCACCGTCGCGCGGTTCATCCGCGTCTCGCCGGCGCCGTACAGGCCGCGCAGGCCGGCGGTGCCGAACTCGAGGGGGCCCGAGAAGCGATCATCGAGATCCGCGCGCGCGGCGTCGTCACCGGACTCAGCCCGCGCGACGAGCGCCTCCAGGGTCGCGACGTCGCGGTCATCGACGTCGCGCGCGATGTACGCCTTCACGCGAGGGAGCAGTTCGGTCATGCGCGGCGGAGCCTACGAGGCCCGGTGCGCGGAGTCATCCGCTCAGCGTCAGTGGCCGCACGGCGGGGTCGCCGCGGCCTCGCTCACGTAGCGCGAGATGCCGTCGAGGATCTCGAGCATCATCGCGGGCTCGGCCAAGTCGATCCGGCAGGCGAGCGCGCGCGCTCTCACGTACGCGTCCCGCGCGGAGGTCCGCATCGGGAGCGCCTTGTCGGCGAAGATCTGGTTCAGGACCTCTTGATCCTCGGGGAAGTGCTTGCCCTCGCCCGTCGCCTCGAACGTGATCGTGAGGTCGTCGTACGCGCGGGCCTCCGCGAGCATCGCCGAGACGCGCGTAGCCGCCGGGATACGCGTGTCGTCCGCGAGCGATCGCAGCCCGCGCGCCGCGAGCTCCACGGTCTCGACGCCGACGCCCAGCTCGTTGAACTCGAGCGAAGGGTCCTTCACGGCGCGACGCACCGCCGCGATGCCCTGCGCCGCCGCGCGATCGAGGCGGTCGACTTCGACCTGCACCTCGGGCGCTTCGGTCGAGCAGCCCGCGGCCAGCGCCACGAGTCCTATGGCGATTCGCCCCCTCAAGGTCCCTCGAGCGACGCTAACAGATCCCCGCCGAGCGTGTCGAAACTTCCCTCACGTCCCGGCAAAGTAATCGGTGCGCATCATCAGCACGGCGTCTCGCTTCGGGAGCATCCGCATCAGGAACTTCCTCGACCCGGCGCCCCCCGGCGACCACGGCCCCTCGTCCACCACCATCAACAGCGCCGTCGGCGCCTGCAGGCGCGGCGCGCCGCTGCCGAAGAAGTGCACGAGCGTGTCGTAGGCTCCGGGCCGGGTCGTCGCGGCCTGGTACACCTCCGGCCCCAACCCGTCGGTGACGTCCCACAAGAGGTGCCCCCCGGACGACGTGTCGGGGTTCTCGTACGAACACTTCTCCCCCGACGGCTCGAAGACCCACAGGTCGATGTCCACGTCGTTCGTCGACCAGTGGATCGTGAGCTGGAAGTCCATCGCCCCCGAAGCGAGCGTCGCCTCGTGCCCCGCGAGCGCGGCGAAGCGCGCGTCGATCACCTGCCGCGTCGCGCCCGGCGCGTGCGTCGACAGCGCGCGCAGCAGGCGCCCGTAGTGCAGCCGCGCCGCGGTCTTCACCTGGTCGCCGTGTCGCTCCCAATCGCGCGCCAACACGATCTCGTAGTTGCGCGCGGCCTCGCCGTAGCGACCGTCGGCGTCCAACGCGAGCGCCTCTTCGAGGTACGACTGCGCCTCGAACGGCCGGAGCAATCGAATGCGCTCGAACAGCTCGACGGCCACGTCGTACTGCGCGACCGCGAGCAGCGCGTACCCCACGAGCCGCATCGCCTCCGCGTCGCGCGGCCTCAACTCCACCGTCGACGACAGCGCCCGCACCGCGCCGAACGTGTCACCCGCCAGCGCCCGCGCTCGCGCGACGCGCTCGTACAGGAGAATGTCGCTCGCGTCCTCGGCGCGCGCGCGCCGGTACGCGAGCTCGGCCTGCATGCGCTCGGGGCCACCGACGTACGGGAGGTCGAGCAGCGGCTGCGGCGAAAGCGCCGGCTCCACGCCGTCGCTGATGCGGCGGATCGCCTCGAGCAGACTCAGGTGCGCGGGTGCTACGCCGTCGAGCGAGAGCCCGAGCAACGACTGCCGTCGCTGATCGGCCTCCGAGCGCCTCAGCTGTTCGAGGTCGTGCAGATCCACGTGCT
>JAUHYN010000656.1 GCA_030426505.1 bacterium
TCGCGAACGCGCTCGAGATGTCGCGCCTCAAGACGGAGAACGCGGTGCTGCGCGACGAGGCCGCGGAGCTGCGCGGCGCGAAGGCGATCGTCGGGACGTCGAAGCCGATCCAGTCGCTGCGCGATCAGATCGAGCGCGTCGCGCAGAGCGAGGGGCGCGTGTTGATCACCGGCGAGAACGGCACCGGCAAGGAGCTGATCGCGAATGCGATCCACGCGGCGTCGCGTCGCGCCCAGCGGCCGTTCGTGTCGTTGAACTGCGCGGCGGTGCCGGCGGAGTTGATCGAGTCGGAGCTGTTCGGTCACGAGAAGGGCGCGTTCACGGGCGCGGTGTCGCGCAAGGCCGGGAAGTTCGAGCGCGCGAACGGCGGGACGCTGTTCCTCGACGAGGTCGGCGACATGCCGGCCGCGATGCAAGCCAAGTTGCTCCGCGTGCTGCAGACGCAGCAGCTCGAGCGCGTGGGCGGGAACGACACGATCACGGTCGACGTGCGCGTGCTCGCCGCGACGAACAAGGACCTGATGGAGGAGATCGAGGCGGGGCGCTTCCGCGAAGATCTCTACTACCGGCTGAACGTGGTGCCGCTGGTGTCGCCGCCGCTGCGCGAGCGTCGGCAGGACATCCCGTTGCTCGCGGAGGGCTTCCTCGCGGAGGCCGCGCAGCGCAATCACCGGAAGACGCCGTCGCTCACGCCGGCGGCGCTCGCGTTGCTCGCGTCGCACGACTACCCGGGCAACGTGCGCGAGCTCCGGAACCTGGTGGAGCGCATCGTGATCCTCGCGCCGCCCGAGCTCGACACGCTCGACGAGCCGGACATCCGCGACCTCGTCCCGACCAAGCGCAAGACGGCGCAGCCGCAGTACCGCGAGGGCGAGCGGCTCGCCGATCTCGTCACCGAGGCGGAGCGCGCGATCGTGGTGCAGGCGCTCGAGGCGAACGACGGCTCGATCCCGGAGACGGCCCGCGCGCTCGGCGTGGAGCGCTCCAACTTCCACAAGAAGCTGAAGGCCCTCGGCCTGAAGTGACGGGTTCCCGCGGCGTGGTCGAATCCACCCGCTCTCCTCCGATCGATCGGCTAAGCGTTCGGAATTACTGATCGCGATCCTTGGCACGGCGGGTGCTCTTACGGAGTACATCGGCGCCAACCACGGCCCGACCAAGGAGAGAAGAGAACGCCATGTCGAACCCCATCTTTGTCACCGAGAAGCACAAGCGCATCACGAAGATCCTCACCGGCCTCGTCATCGGCGGGAGCCTGATCGGCGCGACGGTGATCGCCGTGTCCGCGACCGACCAGACCACCGTCGCGCAGATCGAGGAGGCCCCGAAGAAGGACATCGCCTGGCGCCAGGACTTCGCGCCGCTCCCGATCGCCGAAGAGGCCCCGGCCCCCGAGCCCGAGCCGATCGCGCTCGAGGAGCAGACGATCGAGGCCGAGCAGCCGGTCGTCGCGATCGCGCACGAGCAACCGGAGAACGACTTCGCCGAGCAGGCGCAGGAGATGATGCTCGTCGGCGATCTGAAGGGCGCGTACACGCAGCTGCGCAAGCACATCTACTCCGACGTCCCGACGCCGGACGTGTTGCTGCACATCGGTCGCCTCGGTCGCGAGCTCGGTGACTTCGCCGTCGCGGAGCAGGCGCTCATGGACGCGACCGCGCTCGACACCACGCGCGCCGACATCCAGACGGAGCTCGCGCGGGTCCGCCTCGACGCAGGTGATCTCGAGGAGGCGCGCATCGCGGTGCGCGAGGCGATCCGCACGCAGCCGCAGGACGCGGAGGCTTGGAACGTCGCGGGGCGCGTCGCGATGGCGATGAGTGAGTTCCACCGCGCGGCCGACGCGTTCGACGAGTCGCTCGACCTCGACCCGACGCAGCCGATCGTCCACAACAACGCGGGCCTCAACTACCTGTACATGAAGAGCGGACCGGAGGCGGTCGAGGCGCTCGAGACGGCGGTCGATCTGTACGAGGACCGCGCGCCGCACTTCGTGTTCAACAACCTCGGGTTGGCGCACGAGATGGTCGGCAACTACGAGGAGGCGCGCGAAGCCTTCGAGGAGGCGCTGCTCGTGAGCCCGTTCTACGCGCGGGCGAAGGTGAACCTGAAGCGGGTGGAGGTCACGATCGCGTCGATCGAAGAGGAGCGCTCGTACGAGACGGCGCGGGGGATCACGATCGACGATCTCGAAGTCGACCTCGCGCCGGACGCGGAGGAGGCGACGGAGGTGCCGGAGACGATCGAGGTCGTCGAGGCGCCGGCCCCGACGCTCCCGTGAAGCACGTTCAGACGCCGCAGGGGATCGGGCCGCACACGGCGACGGAGATCAGGTCGTCCGGTAAGTCGAGTGCGGTTCGATACCCGTGCCCCGCGTCGTACCTCGCCTGTTTGGCGCTCGTCGCGGCGCCGATGATGTCCCAGAGCGCGAGGAAGAAGGTCGGGATGCCGCCGAGTAATGACAGAGCGGTGCCGAGCCCTTGGAGATCCTCGCGACCCCGGACGCGTAAGCCGACGCCGGTGAGCATGACGCCGCCGGTCACGCCTCTCAGGAGGAACGTGATGAACGCGTCGCCGCCGCCCTTGCCGTAGATCTGACCGACGGAGGGACCGACGATCGCGCCGAGCCCGAGGGTGGTCAGGCCGACGTCGAAGCGGATGCCCTCGTCGACGCCGCGGCCGGTGAAGAAGAGCCCGGCGGTGATCGCGAGGGGGACGAGCGTGCTCGCGACCGACAGGAGGCTCGCGACGACGGGCTCGGGAGCGGCTTCGGCGCGCTTCGCGGGGAGCGTCGTCACTGCGAACGCCAGGGCCACCGCCAACAACAGCTTCCGCATGGTACCCGCTGTACTTACCACGCGCCGACGTCGGCTGCGCGAAAGTTCCCGGGGAGGAATCCCGCGGGCCGACGTAAGAGGTTCCATGCTGAAGAACCTCGCCCTCGCTGCCGCCCTCATCGCCTCGTTCGTGCTCGCCGGCTCCGCCGACGCGGCCGAGTACAAGTGCAAGGGGAACCGCGTCGAGAAGTCCGGGAGCACCAAGTACACGGTGCGCACGTCGGGCTCCGACTACAAGATCGAGAAGTCCGGGAGCACGAAGGGCGTCGCGAAGAAGCGCGGCTCGAAGTACCACGTGGAGGTCTCGGGCAGCACGCAGGCCACGATCGAGAAGGGGAAGATCTACAAGAGCGGATCGACCTGGGCGAGCGTGAGCGAGGCGCAGCGCAAGTACGATTGCCCGGACGTCGTGGCGGCCACGTTGTGGGTGCTCGACAAGAAGGGGAAGTTGTAAAAGGGGGGCGATGCAAGCGAAGCGACCCGCGGACTCGCACACCGTCATGACGGAGATCGTGCTCCCCTCCGACTCGAACGCGCTCGGGAGCGCGTTCGGTGGGAAGGTCACGCAGTGGATCGACGTCTGCGGTGCGGTCGCTGCGCAGCGGCACTGCCGTAAGACGGTCGTGACCGCGTCGATGGACGAGCTGCACTTCCGGGCGCCGATCCGGATGGGGCACGTCGCCTGCCTCGAGGCCCGCGTGAACGCGGCGTTCTCGCGGTCGCTCGAAGTGGAGGTCGTCGTCCACTCCGAAGATCCGAAGACCGGCGAGCGTCGCCTCTGCTGCGACGCGTTCCTCACCTTCGCCGCGCTCGACGACGACTTCCGCCCGACCTCCGTCCCGCCGCTCCTCTCCGAGACCGAAGACGAGAAGGCCCGCGCCGCCGAGGCGGCGGAGCGCCGCGCGCGGCGGCTCGAGTCGCGCCCGCAGTAGTGGCGCGCGTGGCTTCGCTGCAAGCTCCTTTAGGGATGATTCGCGCGATCGCCGGGCGTTGGCGGATCGATGCAGAAGATCCTGAGGCGCACCTGGTTCATCCCGCCGCTCGCGCTCGTCGGTCTCACGACGTGGGCGTTCGCGGCGTTGAATCACCCGGCGCCGATGGAGGGCTGGCCGCCCGCGCCGAGTGAGGTCGCGGAGGCGCCCGCGGCGGCGAAGCCCGTGGAGCGCGCGCGGCCGCGGCGCTCGCTCCTCGCGCTCGCGCGTAGGCCGCCCGTCGCGCAGGAGGCGAGCGCGCCGGATCTGGTCGGGGTGCTCGCGCCGGACGGGGAGCGGCCGGTGGCGTTCGTGGAGGTCGCGGCGCTGTGGCGGGCGCCGGTGGGGCGCGCGTTCGAGCGGTGCCTCGCGGGTCAGTCGGGGCGCGAGCGGTTCGAGATCACGACGCTCGCGTCGACGGTCGAGCGCTTCGCCACGGATGGTCGCGTGATTGTCCTGGAGGGAGAGCTCGGCTCCGACGCACACCACGAGATCTTCTTCGACGACCTGACCGCGGAGTCGTACGGCGACGGCGCGCAACTGTACGGGCGTCGCGGCGCGCGGGTCTCGGATCGGCTCGTGGTGATGCGCGGCGGTCACGCGGGCGACTTCCGCGGTGCGGTGGATCGCGCGGAGGGGCGGCGCGCCACGAGCGCGTCGGCGCTCCCGGATTCGGAGCGCTACGGTGAAGTGTCGATGGTCCTCCCGCCGCGCATCATCCGCGAGGCGCTCGAAGACCTCGCGGGCGCCGCGCCCGAGGAGCTCGAAGCGATCGAGCGCGCGACGCTGCACGTCGACGCGCTCGACGAAGTGATCGTCACCGTGGAGATCTTCGCGAGCGACACCCACGCCCTCGCCGGGATCCGCGACTCGGTCGAGCTCGTCGCGCGCGCGTACCGGACGGGGCGCCCGCTGTTCGCGACGCGCGGGCCGCAGGTGGAGGACGTGCAGGTTGAGCAGGCGGGGGAGCGTTTGTCCGTGATGATCCGGGCGACGGCGGAGGAGGCGGTGCGGGTGGTGCCGGAGTGTCGGGATCGGTCGAGGTAGCTTGCAGCTTGCAGCTTGCAGCTTGCAGCCGGAGGGCCGTGGCTCCAGCGGTGCTCTGGTGGTGATGCGTGGGTCTGGTGGGTCGGGTGCGTGCTCGGGATCGAGATCGTCGCGCTCGACCCCGGCTCCGAAGCCGGCGCGGTGCTGGATGCCCGACAAATGCTGGAGCAGGCCGAACGCCTGTGTCACGAGGGCTGCGTGATCGCCGCAGACGGCAGCCGGCTGCATATTGCCGCGGAAACGCTGTGCGTGCATGGCGACAACCCGGCCAGCGTGCAGGCCGTGCAGGCACTGCGGGCGCTGGTTGCTGGCGGCTGAAAGACCGTGAAACTGCGAACCGTAGGCACCGACGCTCTCATGCTCTACCTCGGCGA
>JAUHYN010000657.1 GCA_030426505.1 bacterium
CATCATCGGTCAGGTCCTGCAGGTCTTCAACATGTGGAAGACGGCGCGCGCGGCGCCCGCGACCTCCCCGGCACCCGTGGGCGACGCAACGCCGGCGGCGGTGTGAACGAGGAGTCATCGTGGAAAAACTCGCTGCGATTCTATTGATTGCTGGGTTGGGCTGCTTCGCGTTCGCGGGGTTGCTCACGGGCTACCTCCCCGTGAGTCACCTCTCGAAGATCGAGGTCAAGACCTTGGACGAAATCGCGCCGGAGCCGTCGATCGACTTCATCGATCTGTCGGAGCGTTATCCGGAGCAGTTCGCCAAGTATTACGGAGAGCCGACGAAGGAGGCCTTCCACAAGGCGCTCCGGCTCGGCCGGGACACGTACATCGCCGAGGCGTGCTGGCACTGCCACTCGCAGTTCATTCGCCCGGTGTCGAACGAGGACATCCGCTTCGGGAAGGTTTCCTGGGCGGATGAGTACCGGAACGAGATGTTCCTGCCGCACTTGTTCGGGACGCGGCGCGTCGGGCCGGATCTCATCCGGGAGTCGGGGCGCCGGGGTAACGATTGGCACGCGGCGCACTTCTTCGATCCGCAGCTCGTCGCGCCGCTGTCGATCATGCCGCGGTACACGTGGTTCTTCGACGGCGAGGAGCCGAACGACAAGGGCATCGCGATGATCGCGTACATGCAGTGGCTCGGGAGTTGGAC
Organism: bacterium; assembly: GCA_030426505.1. Lineage (GTDB taxonomy): Bacteria > Myxococcota > Kuafuiibacteriia > Kuafuiibacteriales > Kuafuiibacteriaceae > JAUHYN01. The sequence goes on from JAUHYN010000657.1 coordinate 698, forward strand.
GACGCCTCAGATGATGGCCTACCAGGCCCGCAAGGAAGGCGCGAAGGGAGAGGAGGCTTCGGAATGAAGGGCCCTGTCGATCGACCGGCGCGGTTGGTGATCATCTGGACGATGGTCGTCGGCCTCGTCCTGAGTGGCTTGGCGTTCGCCTACAAGATCGCCGAGTTCATGTTCACGATGTCGAACCCCGAGTTCGCGGGATCGTTCGACGTCCCCATCATGGTGTACTTCGCGATCGCGTCCGGGTGGCTGGCGCTGTTGGTGTGGTGCTTCATGACGGACAAGTTCAAGGATATGGAGCGAGCCAAGTACGAGATGCTCGCGCGGGAGGATGAGTATGAGCGACTCGGCGTCCAATGAGCCCAAGGCCCAGGAGGCCGACTACTTCACCGAGCACGAGAGTGACCGTACTCAGATGACGTTCGACAACGGGGGTGTGCCGCTCTACGTCGCGCTCATCTGGGTGGCGTTCCTCGCGTCGTACGTCGCGTACATGGTCGTTTACGGGTTGCCCGACTTCTCGGCGTGGAGCGGGTAGCGACCATACCGGTCGGCGCCGAGCGCGCCGATGACGTGACCTCGTGTCAGCACTGTGGCTTCGCCGCTCCGGACGGCGAGGCCTACTGCTGCTACGGGTGTCACGTCGCCGCGCGTCTCGCAGAAGAGGCGAGCGCCGACTCCTCGCGTACGCGGAGCGCACTGACGATGTCGGTGCTCCTCGCGATGGCCGTGATGATGTTGGCGCTCTTCCTCTACGCGGAGGACGTGTACGGTGTGAGCGAGGCGGACGGCCTCGGCTGGCTCCGCTCGTTCTACCGCTACGCCTCCGCGGCGCTCGCGACGCCCGTGATGCTGCTGTGCGGGTGGCCGCTCGCCCGCCACGCGTTCGCGCGCCTGAAGAACGGCGCGTGGTCGATGTCGGCGCTGATCGTGGTCGGCGCGACCGCGGCCTACGGGCTCTCGGTCCTTCACCTCTTCACCGCCTCGAGCGCGGTCTACTTCGACAGCGCCGTGGCGGCGCTGGTCCTCGCGACGCTCGGCCGCTACCTCGAGGCGACCGCGCGCAGCGAAGCCGCGCGGAGGGTCGCGCCCGACTCCGCGGCGCTCGGCGCCTACGCGCTCGCGGACGGGCGCACCGTCATGGCGGCCCGAATCGAGGTCGGCGCGGTGGTCCGCGTGGAAGCGGACCGGCGCGTCCCCGTGGATCTCGAGCTCCTCGAGGGCCCCGTCGACGTGGACACGGGCATCCTCACCGGGGAGTCGATGCCCACCACCCTCGCGGCCGGCGCGTTCGTCCCGTCTGGCGCCGTGCCGCTCGACCGCGCTTTGGAAGGGCGCGCGCTCGCCGACAGTCGATCCTCCACGCTGGAGTGCCTCGGAGCGCTCGCGAACCGACTCACCGTCGAGCCGTCGCCGTCGTCGCGGCTCGCGGATCGCCTCGCGACGATCCTGACACCGCTCGTGATCGTGCTGGCGCTCGGTGCGCTCGCGTACGGCGCGTCCGCGCGCTCCGTCGGGGAGGGCGTACAGGCCGCGCTCGCCGTCGTGCTGGTGGCGTGCCCCTGCACCTACGCGATCTCGACGCCGCTGATTCAGTGGCTCACGCTCCAGCGCCTCCTCGCGCGCGGCGTGCTGTTCCGGAGCGCGGACGCGCTCGAGCGGCTCGCGAACGTCCACGTCGTCGCGTTCGACAAGACCGGGACCCTGACTTCGTCGCAGCTGAGCGTGACGTCCGCCGAGACGTCGGCCGACGCGTGGCAGGTGCGCGCGTGGGTCGGCGCGCTGGAGGCCGAGACGCGACACCCGATCGGGCGCGCGCTCCTCGCGTGGTCCGTGCCGGTCGTCCCCGCATCTCTCACGTCGCGGCGCATCGTGATCGGTTCGGGTGTGGAGGGCGTGGATACCGCGGGGCGGAGGCTGTTCATCCGCGCCGACGGCGAGGGCGATGTCGTGCTCGAGGTCGACGATTCGATCGTCGCGCGCTTCGAGATCGCCGAGCGCGCGCGCGAAGGAGGCGGCGAAGCCGTCGCCGGACTCGGGGCGCTCGGCGTGCAGACGACGATCCTCACCGGCGACGCGCCGGAGCGGGCGTCGCGGGTCGCGGAGGCGCTCGGCCTCGACTACGAGGCCTCGCTCTCGCCGGAGCAGAAGCTGGATTGGGTTCGCCGGCACGGCGCGCGCGCGGCGATGGTCGGCGACGGGATCAACGACGTCCCCGCGCTCGCCGCGACGGTCGGTATCACGCTCCCGGGCGGCTCCGAGCTGTCGTCGGGGCTCGCGTCGGTGAAGCTGCTGTCGACCGACCTCGCGCTGATTCCGATGGCGATCGCGGAGGCCCGCGACACGATGAAGACCGTGCGCCGCATGCTGTTCTTCGCGACGTCGTACAACCTGGTCTTCCTCGCGATCGCCGCGAGCGGTCACCTCCGCCCGGTGTTCGCGGGCATCAGCATGTTGGTGTCCTCGCTGGTCACGATCGGCGTCGCGTCCGCGAAGCGAGGTGCGGCGTGATCGATACGCTCGCGGCGGCGGCGGTCTTCGGTGCGGTGGGGAGCCTCCACTGCGCGGTGATGTGCGGTCCGCTCGCGGCCGCCGGGTGCGAGACGAAGCGCGATGGGTTCGGCTACGCCGTTGGCCGCGCGGGCGCGTACACGTTCGCGGGGGCGCTCCTCGGCTACCTCGGGTTGGTGATCCATGACGTCGCGCCGTTGCACGTGCTCGCGTCCTGGCTCGCGGCTGGCGTCGTCGTCTGGCACGGCGCGCAGTACTTCGTCCGTCGATCCTCGCTGGTCCAGCTCCCGCGGCGGTCGCGGTGGTCCTCGTTGTTCGCGGTGTTGCCGCGGCGCGGGCTCGGCCTCGGCCTCGTCACGGGGCTGATGCCGTGCGGGCTGCTGTGGGCGGCGTGGGCGATGGCGGCCGCGACGACGCGCCCGCTGGACGGCGCGCTCGTGATGTTCGTGTTCTCGCTCGCTACGCTCCCGGCCCTGTTGATCCCCGCGGTGTTCCGCGGCGGCCTCGGGCGCTTCGCCGCGCGGGTTCCGCCCGCGGTGAGCGGCGCCGCGTGGTGCGCGGTCGGCGTGTGGCTGTTCGTTCGCCCGTTCGTGATGACCCACGAGGGAGGTTGCCATTGAGTCTCGAAGTCCCGTTCTCGGTCGACCTGGACGGCGGGGTCCGCGCGTCCTTCTTCGGTGACCACCTGTTCTCGAGCGGTCGAGTGGAGATCGCGGGGGAGACGGTGGTGCGCTTCGACGAGCGCCGCGAGGGGCTCATCGGTCGGTGGCGCGATCGCGTGGTGCGGCTCGAGCTCCCGGATCGCGAGGCGCCGGATCCGAACCGCCTCGCGCTCTACATCGACGACGTCGCGGTGCCCCAGGTCCGCCACGTGCGAATGAAGCCGTCGCGCTCCGCGTGGATGCACGCGACCCAGGCGCTCCTCGCGTCGGTCGCGGGGTTCATCGCGAGCTACCTGTACCTCGTGAAGGCCGAGGAGCAGGCGGACGCGTGGGCGATGAAGATGGGCATCCACACCGCCGGCTGGCACCTCCTCCTCACGCTCACGTTGTTCGCGGCGTCGGTGTGGGGGCAGCGCGTCGGCATCCGCGCGGTGCAGTTCGTGAGTTTGGTGTTCTTCGGCATCCACGCCGGGATGGCGATCGCGAACTTCGTGGATCCGTCGCCGCTCGACGGACCGGGGATCGCGATCTTCAACGCGATCTCGGGCGTCTTCTTCTTCGTGGCCGTGGTGTACGGGCAGCGCGCGCACCGGGACATGACGCCGCGCTGAGGCCTCGACTCCGCCTCACGCGCGCTTCAGACTCACCCGGTGGCGCTCTCGATCGAACTCGTCGCCCCGGAGTGGATCTCGGAGCCCGTCCACGATCTCTGCGCGCACGCCGGCATCGTCATCCGCGACGGCGCTCGCGTGGTCGTCGATGACTCCGCGGAGCAGTGGGCGGTGGGCCCCGCGGCGCTCATGCTGTTGCGCACGCTCGACGCCGATCACGAGATCGATCCCGAGAACCCACCGCTGTTCCCGCACTGCGCGCATTCGTTCTGGGTCACGGACGACGGCGAGTACTTCTCGGTCGGCTGCATGCACCAGCGCGACTTCGCGGTCCGTCACCGCGAGGATCGCGTGGAGTTGGTCTTCGGCGATGAGACCCTCGAGGTGTCCGAGCGCGCGTGGACGAACGCCGTGCTCGACTTCGCGGGCGCGGTGCGCGCGTTCTACGACGCGTCGGAGCCGAAGGTCCCGCTCGAGGACGACGCCGCGGGCTGGCGTGCGTTCTGGGCGGAGTGGGAGCGCCGCGTGGCGCGGGCCCGGTCCGAGGCGTCGGGCGCTCCGAGCACCTGAGCGTCCCCGCCGGGCCCCGCTTCGCCTACAAGTCCAGCAGCTCCGCGCCCGTCTCGCGCAGCACCGCCATCGCCTTCTTCGCCTTGTCGTGGCCGTGACCATGTCCGTGACCATGCCCATGCCCGTGATCCGCCTTCGCGGCCTCGCCGTCATGCCCCGGCATCTCGACTGCGGCCT
>JAUHYN010000658.1 GCA_030426505.1 bacterium
TCGTCCTCCTCGAGCGCCCACGACAACGCGAGCGGGGGGAGGATGTTGGTCGAGCCGACCTCGTCGAGGTCCGCCTCCACGAGCTGGTCGAAGAAGGCCGCCGGATCGTTGTCGCGCATCAGCGCGCCGATGCGATCGCGCGCGCCGCCGTAGCGATCGACGATCGTCTGGAACGTGTCGTACGCGGTCTCGGGCGCGCCGAGGCGGATCTGCAGGTTGCCCTGGAGGATGCGCGCCTGCGGGTACAGCCGCGAGTCCGGAGACGTCGCCATCAACAGCTCCGTCGCGCGGAGCGCGCGCGTGTACTCCTCGTTCTTCTCCGCCTCGTCCTCCACGAGGTTCGCGGCGGCGACGTGCGCCCACGCGACTTCGTAGAGCATGTCCGGGAAGTACGGCGAGTCGCGCGAGATGTTCTGGTACGCGTCCGCGCTGTCGCCGACGTTGCCGAGCTCCTGGTGCAGGCGACCGAGCGACAGCGAAGTGAGGTCCTTCAGCTGCGCCGACTCGTTGCTCGAGGCGATCTTCGGGAGCGTCTGCTCGAATTGCGAGACCGCCTCGTCGTAGCGGCCCATCTTCACGAGCACGACGCCCGCGTAGTACGAGGCCTGCCCCGAGATGCTCGACCCGCCGGGGACGCTGCGGAACACCTCGAGCGCGCGCCCGAGCTGCTGCGGATCCGAGGACCCGCTCTTGTAGAGCATCTTGCCGTAGATGTAGTCGACGTCCGGCCGCGACAGCGAGCCCGCCTGACGCAAGCGCGCGATGTAGCGATCGACGTCGTCGTACCGGTCGGTGTCGCCCGCGATCTGCAGCAGACCGAGCACGACGTCCTTGAGCCGGTCGCCCGACGAGCGCGGGAGGATCTGCTCGTAGTAGCGCCGCGCGCCCGAGTAGTTCTTCGACTTGCGCAGCGACTCCGCGAGGAGGAACACGCAGTCGTCGTAGCGCGGGTGCGACTTGCTGTCCGGGTCGTCGACGATGTCGAGCAACACGATCGACGCGCGCAGGTAGTCGTTCAAAAGGAAGTGGATCTCGCCTTCGCGGAGGCGCCGATCCACGCGACCGACCTCGGGGCGCACTTGGACGTCGTAGCCCTTGCGCACCTCGTCGAGGTCCGAGTTCATCTTGGCGATCTCGCCGTCGATCTCGCCCTGGATCTCCGCCGCGCGTTCCGCGGACACCGGGTCCGCCGCCCACGCGGGCGTGGCGACCGCGAGCGCGAGGAGCGGGAACAGGAAGCTACGCATCACATCACTCTCACTCGGCCGCCGGGGCTTCGGTTTCAGCCGTCGGCGCCGCGTTGACGTCCTGTTTGATCTCGACGTCGTACCGGATGTCAGGGCGATCCTTGAGATCGGTCGTGAAGCCGCCGCGCTCGTACGCGACCGCCTTGACCGTCGTGACCTTCCCTTCCTCCGCCGTGAACGCGTGGCTCGACTTCACCTTGAAGGTGTAGCCCTTGAGGTACGAGAAGACGCCGTACCCGTTGCCGCGGAAGAGGAGATAAACCGAGAGGTTGTGATTGCCGGGGACGATGCTGCCGTTGAACAGCTCGATCTCCGTCTGCTCGTCGAGCCCGCCTTCGGTGTCCGTCTTGTTGTAGAGCGGAGCGCCGTCGAGCGAGTAGCTGATCTGTTCGAGCGTGAACGAAGAGCCCATCTCGTTGCGGTGGACGATCTGAGCCTTCGCGCCGCTGATGACGCCGTTGAGCACCGTCTCGCGGAGCAGGATGAGGCGCGCCTTGCTGCGGAAGATGCGCTCCTTCAGATCGTTGACGCGCTCCTCGAGGCTGCGCAGACGAATCGCGTAGTCCGTGTCCTCGATCGTCTTCTCGCGCGCCTCCATCGAAGCTTCCGGCGCGCCGGTCGGCGCTGCTTCGCCTTCGACCGCGGCCGCGTCGCCCTCGGGCATCGCGTCTGTCTCTTGGGCCCACGCCGGCGCGGCGACGAGCGAGAGCGCGATGAGGCTGGGGACAATGATGGTACTCGCGTGGGTCATCGAATTCCTCGAATGGCGACTCGTGGGGGTCGAAGCCCCCATACTCTCCGAGTCGATCGGAGTCGGGGTGTATGCGGCCCCCGTCGCCGGGTCAATGTTCCGTGCCGCGCGCGCTCCCAAACATTCGTTGTGCTTTCTCGCTCGGCCATTATCGACGCAGAACCCTAACACCCTTCGTCCCCCTCTTTCACGTCGAGCGCCGACAATATCGCCGGGCCGATCGCCTCCATGCGCCAGCGGGTCATCCCGCCGACCGCGCTCAGCGCCCCTTCGTCCTCGGGCCCCCGCTTCGCGATCGACTCCAACACCGCGCTGGACACGAGGAAGCCGGGATCCATTCCGAGCGCCTTCGCCCACTCGACTCGGCCCTTCTTGAGGGCCTCGAGGCGCGCCTTGGACTTGGAAGTATGCGGGATCCCGGGCGCCCCTCGCTTTCGCGGGCCTCGAGCGTCCGGCACCGGCCCCTCGAGCCCCGCCTCGATCGCTTCGAGGACACGTTCACGGTCGATCCAATTCGGCACGATCTTCGTGGCCTTGAGTTGCTTGGGCGTGATGCGTCCCTGTCGGTCGATCTGCGTCGCGAGGCGCACCATGGCTTCACTGCGGAGCACGCGGAAAGCGGGGCGATCCGCCTCCTGCGCCACCGCCTCCCGCCATCGATACAGCGATGCGAGGACCTGTCGGCCACGCTTTTGTAACGATTTCGCGCCTTTGATCTTCCGCCAGGCGTCCGGGTCGAAGACCTTCTCGACCGGCTCCCGGGTCAGGAGCGACGCGCACTCCTCTTCGAGCCAGTGGCGGCGCCCGAGGGCGTCGAGCTTCTCGAGCAGGCGATCGGCGAGCTCGAGCAGGTGCATGGTGTCCTGGCGGGCGTAGCGGAGCTGCTCGTCGGTGAGCGGCCGACGCCCCCAGTCCGACCGCTGCTCCCCCTTGTCGATCACCACGGACAGCTCCTCTTCGAGGAGTGCCTTCAACCCTGTATTGGTTCGACCCAGGAATTGCGCGCACAGGCCGGTGTCCACGACCCGGACCAGCGCGAGCCCGAACGAGTGCTTCAGCGCGCGCACGTCGTAGTCGGCGCCGTGCATGACGATCGTGCGCTCGCGGTCGGTGAAGAGCGCGCGGATGGGATCGGGGAGACCGTGCTCGAGCGGGTCGAAGAAGAAGTCTTCGGTGTCGCTCGAGATCTGCAGGAGGCAAATCTTTTCGTAGTAGCGGTGGAACGGGTCCGACTCGGTGTCGAGCGCCAACCGCGGCTGCGCCGCGAGGTGTTCGAGGTGGCGAGCGACGTCGTCCGCTCCGAGCTCCAAGAATCGCGCTTCGCCCCTACCCACCGACCGCCGCCGCCGTGGTCATCCCGTCGCCCGGACCGTTCGTCAAGCCCCGTACGGGCGATCGGCTGGAGGTCGAGGCGGGTCCCGCGTTATGGGTCTCGTGATGACCCGCAGTCTTCGCTTTGTCGCCCTCACCTGTGCCCTGGTCGCCTGCAACGGATCGGAGGACGACGTCCCCGAGGACCGCGACGCGGGCTCGGTGGTCCGCGACGGTGGGTCGGTGGTCCGCGACGCCGGTTCCGTGGTCCGCGACGCCGGACCGGTCCGCGACGCGGGCGCACGCGACGGCGGCGTGATCCGCGACGCCGGCGAACGCGACGGTGGTGAACGCGACGGAGGTGATCGCGACGGTGGATCGCGCGACGGCGGAGAACGTGACGGCGGCGTCGAACGCGACGCGGGCCCGCGTGACGGCGGACCGCGCGACGGCGGCCCCCGCGACGCCGGCTTCGTCTGCGGCGACGGCACGCTCGACCCGGGCGAGGACTGCGACGACGGCAACACCACCGACGACGGCAACGGCTGCTCCACGATCTGCACGCGCGTCGGTAGCTGCGGCGACGGCACGGTGCAGAGCCTCTTCGAGGTCTGCGACGGCGAGGCGTGCTGCGACGCGTCCTGCGCGATGGCCGCGCCGCCCTCCACGATCTGTCGCGCGTCCGCGTTCGACTGCGACGCCGAAGAGGTCTGCGACGGCACCGGCTTCGATTGCCCCGCCGACGTCGCCGCGCTGGACGGCGCGACGTGCGACGACTGCACCGCGGGGAGCGGGCTCTGCGCGGCGTGCCTCGACGGCGCGTGCGCGGATCGACCGTACTTCTGCGCCGACCTCCTCACCGCGACCCCGACCGCGGCCGACGGCGTCTACGCGATCAACGCCGCGCTCACGCCGACCACGGGCACGACGCTCGAGATGGTGTACTGCGACATGACCGGCGGCGGTTGGACGATGGTCCACAAGAAGTCGCGCCTCGCGCCCGGCGACGCCGGCGCGATGTGGACGAGCGGCGCGACGAACGCGAGCGACCTCGCGCTGCTCGATCGCCAACTCACCGATCAGAACTACACGAGCGCGTTGGTCGGGACGGCGTGGTCGTCGTTCACCGAGGCCCGCGTCGAGATCCTCACGGGCACGGTCGTGCAGCGCTTCATGGAGTTCGACACGACGGGCTCCGATCTCGTGAGCTGGTTCGCGGCGGACCGGCACACGGCATCGAACTGGATCGACCTCCCGACGGACCCGAACTGGACGAACAACAACGGCCGCTACTTCACGATCGAGGCGGGCGCGCGCGACTGGTACGTCAACCTGCAGTGGGGCGGTTGCCCGTCCGATCGCGGCTGGCTCATGATCACGCGCGGGAACTTCTGCTACTGGGAGGCGACCACCGGCGACCCGGTCGAGATCATCTACTCGGTGCTCGACACGCACGGCAGCGCGCCGTCCTCGACGCAGACCGCGTTCGCCGACAGCTTCGTGGTGTTCGTCCGGTAGCGGGTGCTATGACGCCGCCATGAAGCGGTTCCACAACGACCTCGACACGCTCGTCACCGAGGCGCTCGACGGCCTCGTGCGCACGAGCGGCGGTGACCTCGTCTGGCTGGAGGGCGCGCCGCACACGAAGGTCGTGGTGTCGGCCGCGCACGACCGGAGCCGCGTCGCCGTGTTGTCGGGCGGCGGCGCGGGGCACGAACCGGCGCACGCGGGCTTCGTCGGCGACGGGATGCTCGCGGGCGCGATCTCGGGCGAGGTGTTCGCTTCACCGAGCGTCGACGCGGTGCTCGCCGCGATCCTAGAAGTGACCGGCGACGGCGGCTGTCTCCTCGTCGTGAAGAACTACACGGGCGACCGCCTCAACTTCGGGCTCGCCGCCGAGCGCGCAAAGGCGTTGGG
>JAUHYN010000659.1 GCA_030426505.1 bacterium
TCCCGCAGGCGCTCCAGGATGCCGACGAGTCTGGCCGTATCGCGGCTATGCAGGCCGATCGAGGGCTCATCGAGCACGTAACATGCGCCGACCAGCCGCGACCCAAGCGATGTCGCCGTTCACGGACTCGGGCGGAGATTGTGTCCCGACCCGCGCCCACCGCGCGCCGTCCCAGTGCTCGACCCAGCCTTCGTACCCGAGCGCGAACAACTCCATCGGCGCGTCCGGATCCGTGGGGCCCGTGAGGCGCAGCGGATAGGGATCGCGAAGGCCGTCGCCGACGCGCTCGAAGGCGAGCGTCTCGGCCGACGCCCGGTACACCCCGAGCGGCGACACCACCCAGATCGATCCGTTGGGCGCCTGGTAACCGACGCCGCCCGGCGGCTCGTCGTCGAGCCGCACGCGTTCGACGCCGTTCGCGTCGACGAAGTAGAGGTGGCCGTCCGGGCTCCCGATCAACGCGCGCGTCGCGGTGACCCGCGCGCCCCACAGCACCGGCTCCTTGGTCTCGAGCCCGAAGCTGGAGACCGTGAGATCGGGCGAGAGCCGACGACAAACGTCGAGCGCCGGGAGGTCGAGCGCGAGGTTCGCGAGGTCCCCCGGGAGCGCGTCCATCTGCGCCCACTCCCGCTGGACGCCGTCGTCGATGCTCGACGTGTAGATCGCCGTCGCCTCCGGGAGCGGGCGCGCGCCACCGACGGCGACCGCGAGCGGGCCGGGGCTGAGATCCAACGCGGCGAGATCGTCCTCGAGCAACATCGCGTACAGCTCGACGCGACCCGCGTCGAACGTGAGCTGAAGCGATGCGTCGTCGCGCTGCAGATCCACCGCGTGGGCCTCGAGGCGATCCGGATACGCCGCGAACACGATCAACGCCGGCGCGTCGCCCAGCGGGGACGGCTCCAGCGAATGCACCGCCGGCGAACACGCACACAGCGAGGCGAGGATCAGCGCGGCGCGCACCCCTTCAGGATACGACCCCGCGCGCTCATCTCAAATCGATGTTCGGTGGGTCGATGACCGCGTCGTTCGTCAAGGTCTCCACGCCGTCGTAGCAGACCTGTGTCGAGGGTGCCGTGGACTCCAGGTACTGCCCGACCGCACAGTCGCGCACGGTGCCGTCGGGCGCCGTGATTCGGGCCCCGGCGAGCTCTTGGAGGCAGGCCAGATCCGCCTGCACGTCGAACCGCGTCACCCTGGCCACCGCCCCGTGGTACGCGCCGATCCCGACACCGACGGGCTGGCCCGCACACGTACTGTTCGCGCACGCGCGCGGCCGCGTGTCGATGATCGTGATGTCCGCGAGCTCGAGCACCGCGCCTTCACCGAGCGCGCTCGCCGCCACCTCGCGACAGGCCTCCAGCCGCACCCGCTCCGCCGTCAGGTGTCCGCCGTACTCCACCGCGATCCCGCGACCGAAGAACCCGTCGCCTGCGCCCACGCCCTCCTTCACCTCGAGGTCGCGCACCGCCGCCGTCGTGCCCGCGCCCCGCGCGATGATCGCCGCGACACCCACGCGGAGCGCCGCCACGCGATCGAGCGCCGCGTCGCCGCCCTCGGCGACGTCGACGCCGCGGAAGACGTCGGTGAGCCGGAGGTCTTCGATGTCCGCGACCGCGTCGCGCACGAGGACGCCGCCGAGCCGCGCGGTGATCTCGAGGCGACGCAGCTGCGCCGTCACCCCGCCGCGCACCTCGATCGCGGTCGAGGTCGCGACGAACTCGGCGTCCGCGATCGACAGGGGGCTGTCGCCCTGAACGAAGAAGCCGCGCGCGGCGCCGTCGATCGACGCGCGCTCCACGCTCACGGAGATGTCCAAGCCCGCGCCGACGTCGAACGCGACGTCGCCCCCGAACACCTCGACGTCGGTCAGTTCGATCGTCCCGCCCCGGGTCGCCGCGGCGCGCGCTGCGTCGCGCACCACGAGCGAGCCGGCCACGACCCGCGCGTCGCCCTCGATCGACAGGCCCTCGGTGCCCCCGACGATCGTCAGGCGCTCTGCGTCGACGGCGGCGCCGTCCACGAACACGCCGACGCGCGCGGGCGCGAGAGCGAGGTCGCGCATCAGCGCCGCTCCGCCTTCGAGGTGCAGATCCGCGGCGCGCGAGGCGCGTGTCGCTCGCACGACGAGGCGGTCGAGCCGCGCTTCGCCGCCGACGACCTCGACGCCGTCGCTGTCATTCAGCTCGACCCCCTCCATCACGAGCTCCGCCGTCGCGGCGACGCCGCCTCCGGTGACGGACGCGCGCCGCAGCGCGAACGGGCCGTCCGCCGCGACCGATCCGGCGATCGCCACGTCGGCCGCGGTGAGCTCGGCGTCCAGATCGACGATGGCGCCGAGGAGCCCGACGTCGCGGATCTCGGCGACGGCCCCGACGATCTCGAGGCCCTCGACGATCGTCCCCGACGCGCAGGCGCCGCGGAGCGTGAAGTCGCGATCGATCTGGGCGCTCGCGTGGGTCCCCGCGCGGAGCGCCGCGATCGTGGCGGTGCTCGCGAGCGCGGCTTCGATCGTCGCGAACGGCGCCGCGCGCGAGCCGTCGCCGTTCAGCGCCGCCGGGTCGACGTACGCGACCCCGACGACGGGGAGCCCCGCCGGCCAGCCGTCCACTTCGCACGGGGCGCCCACGCGGCGGCACGCGAAGTCCGGACCGATGTGCGCCGGCCGGGCAGTCCGCGTCGATCGTGATCGCCGTGTGCGTGACGGGAGCGCCGGGCGCGATTGGCGCGAGCGGGAGCGCGATGTCCGGCGCCTCGCACATCGCGGCCTCGATGGCGATGCAGACCGGGCCCTCGAAGCCGTCGGCGTCGAGGCAGCGGTAGCCCGCGTGGCAGTCCGCGATGCGCGAGCAGGGCGCGCCGGTGTCCGGATCGTCGCGCGTGAGTTGGCAGGTCCCTTCGACGCACTGCGGGCCGAAGCGCGCGTCGAGGAAGAGGTCGTCGTAGGGCGGCGCGCTGCACGTCTCGCCGCCGACCGCGGCCACGAACGCGCTCCGCTGGTCCGCGGCGACCGCGACGGCGCGGTTCAGCGGCGGCGGTTCACCGCAGACCCGCTCCACGCCGAACGCCACGACGCACGCGCCGCCGCACGCCTGGTAGGGCGCGGGATCGACGACGCCCGGGTCCGACGGGCAGCCGACCACCCCGAGCGCAGCGATGATCGCGACGCGCCGCACGGGTCACGCCTCGGCGGGCGTGCGCGGGCGGATGCGGTGTTCGATCTGACACCACACGAACGTCGCGGCCGAGTACACGAGGTGGACCTGGTGGAAGAGCCAGAAGCGCGCAGCGAACGACGGGCCGCGCTGTTGATTGCACCAGCCGATCATCTCGGAGTGCATCACGGCGGACACCGCCGCGGGCGCGAGCGCGGCGGCGCCGAGCGGGAACAGTCCGGTGAGGAACAGCGGCGGCGCGACGGCGAGGCCGCCGAGCACGAGCGGCGCGAGCGCGGCGGCGACGCGCTGGGAGAGGCGCAGGTTGAGGTCGTTCGGCATCTCGCCGGTCGCGAGGATCAGGCGGGTCCACGGGATCGCGCGGTTCTTGATATCGGTGGAGACGACGCTTCGGAACGTCCACTTCTTGAGGTGCGTGACGTGGAGCGCGGGGTCGAGGCGCGTCTTGCCCTTCTTCCTGAGGCGCAGGCCGAGCTCGATGTCTTCGATCATCGGCATCGGGAACTGCACGGCGTCGAAGCCGCCGATCTCTTCGTAGACCGTCCGCCGCACCGCGCCGCAGCCCGCCCAGAACGAGGCGTCTTCGGTGTTCGCGCGCTGGTGCGTGAAGTGGTGGCGCAGGTTCATGTACAGCGAGAAGAAGTTCTGCTCGGGCGGGGTGTCGTCGTACGAGCCGGTGATGCTGACGAGCTCGGCGTCCGTGAACGCTTGCTGCACGCGCTCGACGACGTGCGGGTGCGCGACGCAGTCGGAGTCGATGAACAACACGACGTCGGTGTCCACGTGGCGCACGCCGACGTTGCGGGCGTGCGCGGGGCCGGCGCGCTTCTCGAGGCGGATCACGTCGGCGCCGATGTGGCGCGCGACGTCGGCGGTGTCGTCGGTGGAACCGGGGTCGACGACGAGCACCTTCTGCCCCTTCGCGGCGACGAGCGCGGCGGTCAGGGAGCGGCCGAGCAAGTGCGACGCGTTGTACGCGGGCATGATGATGGCGACGCTGGGCAGTTCCGGCATGCGGGCCGGATGCTAACACCGACGGGGCTACATCAGCATGTGAAGACCGGGGAGCGCGTTGAAGCGGCGGTACAGCGCGACGACGGCCTCGGCGTTCGGGACGAGCATCACCACGGTCACCGCGACGTGGCGGCCCTTGGACGACTCGCGCCGCGTGATGCTCGGCTCGAGGTCCGGGTACATCGTGCGGATCGCGTCGCGCGCGCCGTCTTCGAACTCCGGGTCGTTCTTCCCGATGAGCTTGAAAGTGAACATCGTCGGAAACTCGTGCGCCGCGTTGAGCTTCTCGATGTACTCGGCTTCGTTGGTCGCGTCCTTCACGGGGTACCTCGTCGATCAAGCATAGATCGCGGCGAGGTCCCTCAGGGCGGATTCGACATCGGCCGCCTGCGGGACCTGCGCGGACTCGAGCGACCAGGCCAACCCGATCCCGGGGGTGTTGGCGCCAGCGAGCACCTTGGGCGGGGCCTCGAGCTCGTAGAAGAGGCTCTCCGTGACGCGCCGCGCGAGGTGCTCCCCGAAGTTCGTGACCTCGGTGTCCTCGTTGATCGCGATGAACCGACGCGTCTTCTTCACGGACCGGACGATGGCGTCCCAGTCGTAGGGGACGAGGGTCCGCAGATCGATGACCTCCACGGAGACGCCCTCGCCCGCCAGCTTCTCGGCGGCCTTCTTCGCGAGGGGCGCCATGCGGCCGTAGGTCACGCAGGTGACGTCCGTGCCCTCCACGAGGGTCTTGGCTTCGCCGATCGGGATCGAGAAGTCCGGGAGGTCCGGCCAGTCGGGCGTCCACCCTTCGCGGGCTGCGCCGACGGGGGCGTCGATGCGGCGGGAGAGCTCCTTTTGGTCCTCGGGTTCGCCGGGGATCTTGTCGGCGCCCGGGATGCGGATGAGGGCCTTCGGGTAGAGGAACATCACCGGGTTCGGATCCTGGATGGCGCTGATCATCAGGCCGTACGCGTCGAGCGGCGTGGACACCAGCACGACCTTCCACCCCGGCATGTGCGTGGCGAACGCGTCG
>JAUHYN010000660.1 GCA_030426505.1 bacterium
GCGGAGGGGAGCGCGTCGATCTTCTCGGTGACGTCGACGCTCACGATGGGCGTGCTGAAGGACCTGTCACGGGACGACGCCCTCACGCTCGGCGACGTGGTGCCGGTGGAGGCGCTGCAGATCGAAGCGCGGGTGATCGGCTTCCTCGGCGCCTGCTACCAGGCGGCGTCGCCGAAGCGGCACTGCTACTTCGAGCTCGACGCGGACACGATGGAGTTGAGCCGCGTGGGCCTCCCGGACGTCGAGCAGCTCGCGGGCGTCGCGTACGACGTGGTCACGGATCGTGTCGTGCTCTCCAGCGCGGGCGGCCGCGTGGCGTTCGTGGATCGCGGGCCGCCGCTGAGGCCGCGCGTCCAGGAGACCGTCCACATCGAGGGCTCGCTCTTGCTCGGCGCGGTCGCGGTCGACCCGGACGGCGCGACGGCCTACGTCGTCCACCCGAACGACGGCGCGCTCGGCATCATCGCCGAACCCCGGTAATGACTGGCGGCCGGGCATCCGGTATGGAACCTGCGCCATGGGTCGAATCGCTGCCTACCTCGGACCTTCCATGAGCCCGGCCACGCTGCTCGAAGGCGGATCGTACGCCCTGGTGCGCCAGGCGGCCGAGTACGCCGACGGCTTCGGCCTCGGCTGGTTCCCGCTCGACGGCCGCCCCGACCCGGTGCGCGTGACGTCGCGGATGCCGCTGTGGAACGAGGGGCACCTCCTCGAAGCCGCGCGCCGCTACCCGGCGGAGTGTGCCGTCGCACAGATCCGCCGCGCCGAGACGAGCCCGGCCGAGCTGTCGGGCGCGCAGCCGTTCGCGTCTTCGCCGTTCCTCTTCGCCCACGACGGCGAGCTCGAGCAGTTCGACGCGGTCTTCCGTCGGCCGCTCACGCACGGCCTGTCGGACGCCGCCTTCGCGAACCTCGCGGGCGCGACCGCCTCCGAGCTGTTGTTCGCTTCGTGGCTCGACGCCCTCGGCGGCCGCACCGACGCGGACGCGATGGCCGGCGCGCTCGAGGCGATCGTCGGCAAGGTCACCCAGCTCGCGACCCGCGCGGGCGTCGCGGCGTCGTTCGCGATCGTCGTGACCGACGGCTCGTCGCTCCTCACGCTCCGCACCACGACCCGCGGCACGCCGCCGCCGCTGTACACGATCGTCGCCGAGGAGGGCTCGGTGGTCCCGGTCTCGGGCCGCGTCGTCTCCTCCGAGCCCCTGTTCCCCGGCGCGTGGACCTCGCTCGACGCGCACTCGCTGGTGATCTTCACCGTCGCCCACGACGAAGCGCAGCCGACCCAGGTCTAGTCACTAATCTAGCCGAACACCGCGACGAGCTGCTCGGTCCACCCAATGAGCCGGCCCGTCGGGTCGTGGAGCTGACCGACGCTCGTGTGGAAGCCGTCGAGCCCCGCGACGGTGTCGTACGCGAACGCGAACCAGCCCTCGAAGTCCTCCGGTACGCCGAGCACGTGCGCGGTCCAGCTCACCGTGCTCGCGGGCGCGGGGCCCTTCAGCAGAGCGAGCGACGGGCTCGGCCACACGTCGAGCATCGCGACGACGCCCTCCGCGTCACCGAACGGGACGCGGCCTCGGCAGTAGCCCTTGAACGACGCGACGTCGCTCCCGGAGAACGGCGGCGAGCCGTCCGCCCAGCGCATCGCGACGTGCTGCGTGAACTCGGGGACGATGCCCTCGAGGTACGGGAGGTCGTTCAGCGACTCCGGATCCGGCCCGTCCCAGACGGGCGGCGTCCGCACTGCGGTGGAGCCCGCGCGCGGCGCGACGAACACGAGGCTCACGGCCGCGACATCGTGGCCGTCCTGCGTGAGGCGCACTTCGACGAAGCGGACGTTCGTGCCTTCGCGGATCACCTTCGCGTGGCCTTCGACGGCCCCCGCGAGCGTCGGGCGGAACAGCTGCGAGGAGACGGTGCGCAGGGCGCGTTCGTCCCCCGCCACGCGGTGGCCGAGCGCGACGGCCACGGCGACCGTGAGCCCGCCGAACACCGAGCGGCCCTGCCCCCACCCGGTCGGCATCTCGAAGCGCCAGGTGTCGTCGGTCGAGGTCCAGCGATCGCGGAGCGTGCGGTCGATCTGCATGTCGCCATCGTTCGCCTTCGGACGCGCCGCGTCGAACGTTTCCGCGTCGAAGTTCGCGCGCGTGAGGGGAAGTGACGTCGGGGATCCTTCAGCAGCGGCGACGCGCCCAACGATTCACGAATGCGATCACCCCGATGGGCCAGAGCATCAACCAGGCGCCGCGCACGATGCGCCGCGTTCGGCGCCGCTCGAGCGATGCGGACGCTTCGTACGTGTCGCCTTCACAGCCCGCGGCGGAGTCGTCGTCGCTGCTCTCGTAGTCGTCGTCGGTCTCCCACTCGTCGGACTCCCACTCCTGCTCTTCGTCCCAGTCGTCCTCGACCGTGTCGCCCTCGATGCCGCCACAGCCGCCGCCGGAGGAATCGGACTCCCAGGTGTCCTCCTCTTCGTCGGGGAGCGGCTCGGGTTCGGGCTCGTAGGACTCGCATCCGGACGGCTCGTCGTAGGTGTCGTCGTAGCCGTCGTCCTCCACGACGACGACCACCCCGCCGCCCCCGCCGGACGGCGCCGGGCCGGGGGCGCCGCGGACCTCGATCACGGTGGCGGCGCCGCGCACGTCGAGCGCGGCGCCGGTGTCGAAGTCCTGCACGGTGAAGGCGAACTCGATGCGCGCGCCGACCCGCGCGTCGGTCAGGCGGCCGACGAAGGACTCGTCGACGACCGCGCCCGCGAACAGGCGGCGGTCACCGCGCCACTCTTCGTAGAGGCCGACGGTGGGCGGGTCGCTGTGGATCATGAGGGTGCCGGTCTTGCCGGCGTCGAGGGCGAACCGCGTGACGAGCGACGGGCGGCCGGTGGTGGGGTCCTGGGTGATGGTGCCGGAGGCGTGGACGACCTCGCGGCCGCGGGTCAGGCGGAGGGTGACGTCCTGCTCGACGGGGCTCCCGCCGCAGGCCGCGGCGAGGGAGGCGAGGCCGAGGAGCGCCAGGTTCCGCACGTCCGAATCGGAGAGCACGTTCCGTACCGTCGGGGCCGGCCCGCGTTTCGTCGCCGCGACCGAGCCGCGGATTCACGGGTGTGGAATCGCTGCGACACGAGCGCGATCACGCGCCCGCGGGGGCCTCGCCGTACCAGGCCTTCGGGACCCCGCGGAAGGCGGTCCGGAGGGCGACGCCGAGCACGAGCGACGAGGCGCCGACGACCACGCTGCGGATCCACAGGTCCATCGACAGCGGCACGGTCCGGAAGAAGTCGCCGCCGAACTGCACGATGACGATCTGCAGCGCGAAGGTCACGAACAGCACCGCGACGAACAGCGGGCTGTCCGAGAAGCCGCGGAAGACGCCGCGGTCGAAGCGCGTGGAGCGCGCGTTCACCTCGTTGAACAGCTGCATCATCACGAACGCGTTGAACACGAACGTGAGCTTCGCGGCGTGCGGCGCGCCGGACGGGACGATCCAGTCCGTCCACATCGTCGCGACGAGGACGCCGATCATCACCAGGCCCATCGTGAGGATGTGCGTCCACATCGCGCGCGTGATGAGCGGCGCGTGGCGCCCGTGGGGCGGCTGCTCGAAGAGCTTGTCGGACGGCGGCTCGGTCGCGAGCGCGAGCGCGGCGAGCGTGTCCATGATCCGGTTCACCCACAGCAGCTGCACCGTGTTGAGCGGGCTGCCGAAGCCGAGCACCGCGGCGAGGAACGCGGTGCCGAGCGCGACCACGTTCACGGTGAGTTGGAACTGGATGAACTTGCGGATGTTCTCGAAGATCGATCGGCCCCACTGGATGCCGCCCACGATCGACGCGAAGTTGTCGTCGAGGAGGACGATGTCGCTCGCTTCCTTCGCGACCTCGGTCCCGGTGATGCCCATCGAGAAGCCCACGTCCGCGACTTTGAGCGCGGGCGCGTCGTTCGTGCCGTCGCCGGTCACCGCGACGACGTGGCCGTTCGCCTTCAACAACGAAACGAGCCGGTGTTTGTCGGTCGGCACCGACCGCGCGAGCACCCTCAGCTTCGGGAGGATCTTCACGACCTCTTCGTCCGACATCGCGCGGAACTCGGCGCCTTCGAGGACGAGATCGCCCTCCTTCACGAGCCCGATCTGGCCGCCGATGCTCTTCGCCGTGAGCGGGTTGTCGCCGGTGACGATCTTCACCTCGACCCCCGCGCGCTGACAGGCGGCGACGGCGTCCTTCACCTCCGGGCGCACCGGGTCCGCGATCGCGACCACGCCGAGCAGGACGAGGTCGCTCTCGAGCGCGTCGGCGCCGTCGGGCGCAGCGCCGCCGAAGTCGCGGTAGGCGAGCGCGAGCGTGCGGTGCCCTTCGGCGCTGAAGCGCTCCACGTCTTCGAGGCGCGCGGCGCGGCCCTCGTCGTCGAGCTTCTCGAGGCCGTCGGCGGAGACATACTGCGTAGCGCGCTCGAGGATCACCTCCGGCGCGCCCTTCACGAGGAGGCGGTGGCCGCCGCCCTCCACCGCGATCAGCGTGGACATCCGCTTACGGTCGGAGGTGAAGCCGAGCTGATGCACGACGTTCGCGTCGTCGCGGAGCTTTCGGTAGTCGTGGCCCCACGTCTCGATCAGCGCGAGCAACGCACACTCCGTCGGGTTGCCGACGTACGTGACGTTCCCGGCGTCGTCCTTCTCGAGGAATGCCGTCGCGTCGATCGCCGCGACCTCCGCGAAGCGATCGCCGGTCGCGCCGAGGGCGTCCTTGGTCGGCGCCTCCTCGTAGAGCTCGCCCGCGATGCGCCCGGCGACCACGCTCATGCGGTTGCGCGTGAGGGTGCCCGTCTTGTCCGAGCACACGACGGTGGCGGCGCCCATCGTCTCGCAGCTCGCGAGCTTGCGGACGAGGTTGTTGTCGCGCGCCATCTTCCGCACGCTGTACGCGAGGCTGATCGTCACCGCGAGCGGCAGCCCCTCGGGCACCGCGACCACGATGATGGTCACCGCGACGATCAGGAACCGCAGCAGGTGCCGCGCCATCTCGAGCGAGGCCTCTACCGGCATCTCGCCCCGCACCCCCGCGGAGATCGCGAGCGCGCCGAACGTGAGGATCGCCGCGCCGAGCCCGAAGTACCCGATGCGATCCGCGAGCGCGGCGAGGCGCTCCTGCAGCGGCGTGGGGCCGTCCTCGTCGGCGGTGAGCGCGCGCTGGAGCTTGCCGAT
>JAUHYN010000661.1 GCA_030426505.1 bacterium
GCGTGCGCGGCGATCTTGTACGCGATGACGCCGTCCTTCACGTCCTGCTTGTTCGGGAGGCCGAGGTGCTCCTTCGGCGTGACGTAGCAGAGCATCGCCGTGCCGAACCAGCCGATCATCGCCGCGCCGATCGCGCTGGTGATGTGGTCGTAGCCGGGCGCGATGTCCGTGGTGAGCGGTCCGAGCGTGTAGAACGGCGCGTCGTGACAGAGCCGCTGCTCCTTCTCGACGTTCTCCTGGATCTTGTTCATCGGCACGTGCCCGGGGCCCTCGATCATCACCTGCACGTGGCGCTCCCACGCCACGCGCGTGAGCTCGCCGAGCGTCTCGAGCTCGGCGAACTGCGCGGCGTCGTTCGCGTCGGCGATACAACCGGGGCGGAGCCCGTCGCCGAGCGAGAGGCTCACGTCGTAGCGCGCGAGGAGTTCGCACAGCTCGTCGAAGTGCGTGTGGAGGAAGTTCTCCGCGTCGTGCGCGAGGCACCACTTCGCCATGATCGATCCGCCGCGCGAGACGATACCCGTGATGCGGTTGGCGGTGAGCGGGACGTGCGCGCGGCGGACGCCGGCATGCACGGTGAAGTAGTCGACGCCCTGCTCGCACTGCTCCTCGACGACCTCGCGGAACAGCGCCCAAGTGAGGTCCTCGGGGCGGCCGCCCGCGCGCTCGAGCGCCTCGTAGATCGGGACGGTGCCGATCGGGACGGGTGAGTTACGCAGGATCCACTCGCGGGTGGCGTGGATGTCGTCGCCGGTCGAGAGATCCATGACAGTGTCCGCGCCCCAGCGCACGGCCCAGCGCATCTTGTCGACCTCCTCGTCGATCGAGCTGGTCACCGCGGAGTTGCCGATGTTCGCGTTCACCTTCACGAGGAAGCGCTTGCCGATGATCATCGGCTCCGCTTCCGGGTGCTTCACGTTGAGCGGGATGATCGCGCGCCCCGCGGCGACCTCGCTGCGCACGAGCTCAACGTCGACTTGCTCGCGCAACGCGACGAAGCGCATCTCCGGCGTCACGATCCCGCGGCGCGCGTAGAACATCTGCGTGCGGCACGGGCCTTCGCGGCCCTCGACCCACTTGCGTCGCAGCGGCGGGATCCCGTCGTGGGCGTCGTAGCCCTCGGGGCCCGTGGTGTCGTAGACGTCGAGCGGCGCGTCGCCATTCGACAGCTCGATGCGGCGGAACGGGACGCGGACGTCGTCCTGCTCGACATAGATCTTGTTCGCCATCAGTCCATCTCCTTCGAGGATTCGTAGGCGGCGAAGCGGGCGACGTCGCTCATCGACGTCGACGCCTCGGCCATCAGTTGTCGGGGTGCGCGCCCGGCGCGCTTCGCGGCGCGACCGGCGCGCACGGCGAGGCCCATCGCGCGGGCCATCTCGACCGGGTCGTCCGCGCGCGCGACGGCGGTGTTGAGGAGGACGGCGTCGCAGCCGAGCTCCATCGCGATCGCGGCGTCGGAGGCGGTGCCGATCCCCGCGTCTACGATCACCGGCACGTCGACGAGCGCGCGGATCAGCTCGAGGTTGTGCGGGTTGCGGATGCCAAGGCCCGTGCCGATCGGCGCCGCGAGTGGCATGACGGCCGCGCACCCCACGTCCGCGAGGCGGCGCGCGGTGACCGGGTCGTCGTTGGTGTACGGGAGGACGACGAAGCCGCGCTGCACGAGCTGGTCGGCGGCGCGCACCGTCGCCTCCGGATCCGGGAGCAGCGTGACGTCGTCGGCGATGACCTCGAGCTTCACGAGCGCCGTCCCGAGCGCTTCGCGCGCGAGCTCCGCGGTGGTGACCGCCTCCCGCACGGTGAAGCACCCCGCCGTGTTCGGGAGCAGGTGGTAGCCGCGCTCGACGAGGCCGCGGTAGAGGTCTTCGCCGTCGCCCGTCGGTCGCACGCGGCGCAACGCGACGGTTACGAGCTGAGTCCCCGAGGCCTCGAGCGCGTCGAAGAGGATCGCGCGCGTCGGGTAGCGCGCGGTCCCGAGCAACACGCGCGACTCGAGTTCGAGCGGGCCGATTCGCCAGGTGTCGCTCATGTCAGCCCCCCGCCGTCGCGACGAGGATCTCGACGCGATCGTCCGCGGCGAGCCGCGTCGCCCACTCGGCGCGGCGCACGACCTCGCCGTTCACCGCGACCGCGACGCCCTCGGTGTGGGCCGTGAAGCGGCGGACCGCGTCGGCGACCGAGGCGCCGTCGTCGAGCGCCGCGATCTCGTCGTTGATGAACACGTTCATGCGGGACCTCCGTTCGGTTTGAAGCGCGCCGGATCGAACGGCGCGAGGGCGGGCACGGCATCGCCATCGATCAGATCGGCGACGAGCCGCGCGGTGATCGGCGCGAGCAACACGCCGTTTCGGTAGTGGCCGGTCGCGACGATCGTGTCCGGCGCGACGTAGCCGATGACCGGGAGGTGATCGCGCGTCGCGGGCCGGAACCCGACGACGATCGCTTCGATCGCGAGCTCCGCGATCCCCGGGACCACGAGGAACGCCTCGCGCAACAACTCGAGCGTGTCGCCGGCGGAGGCGGTCGCGTCGAACCCGCGCTCGTCGGAAGTCGCGCCGACGTAGAGGCGGCCGTCGCGGCGCGGGACGAGGTACACGTCGGGCGTGCGGATCACGTGCTGCACGAGCGGCGCGCCCGAGAGCAGGAGCGCTTGCCCGCGGACCGGCCGCACCCACGGATCGGTCCACGCGCCGCAGCACCGGACGACGAGCCCCGCGCCGGCGTCGCCGCGCCGACCGCCGAGCGCATCGAAGCGCCGCGCGAGCGCCGCGCGGAGTCGTCGCGGATCTATCGCGCGCTCGCGCGCGACGCGAAAGCCCCCGAGCGCGCGCGGCGACAGGTGCGGCTCGAGCTCGAACAGCGCGTCGCGGTCGAGCCAGTCCGCGTTCGCCTCCGTGCGTCGGCGCGCCTCGTGGCGCAGCGTCGCGAGGCGATCGCGATCGCGCGCGACGAACAGGCTCCCGGTCGAAGTCAGATCCACCTCGTCGGCCGAAGCGATCCGCTCCACCCAGCCCGGGTACATCTCGAGGCTCGCGTTCATCAGCGGGACGAGCGCGTCCGCGCCGACGTCGTCCTCGGCGAACGGCGCCAGCATCCCGGCCGCGGCGTTCGACGCGACGCCCTCACGCGCCTCGTCGACCAGCGTCACCGCGTAGCCGCGATCGAGGAGCTCGTTCGCGACCGCGAGGCCGATGACCCCACCGCCCACGACGGCGATCTCCGCCCGCGAACTGTCGTTGCGCGCGCGTTCCTTCCGGGTCGATCCCATCACGCGCCCCGCAGCGCCGCTTCGATCGCCCGCACGAAGCGCGCGGTCTCGGCGGCCGGGTCCGGCGCGCAGACGATCGCGGAGATCGCCGCCACGCCGTACGCGCCCGCGGCCATCACCTCACCCACGCGCTCCGCGGTGATCCCGCCGATCGCGATCACCGGCACCGGAGACGCCGCGACGATCGCGGCGAGGCGGTCCAACCCGAGCGGAGTCGTGAGGCCCGGCTTCGACCGCGTCCCGTACACGGGACCCACGCCCACGTAGTCGACGTCGCGCACCGCGCGCACGCCCTCCACGGTCCGCGTCGAGAAGCCGACGATCGCGTCGGGCCCGAGGATCCGCCGCGCGACGTCCGGCGGCACGTCCTCGGCGCCGACGTGGACACCCACGCCGGCCGCGAAGGCCACGTCCACGCGGTCGTCGACGATCGTGAGGCCGTGACGACACGCGCCCTCGGCCATCGCGATCAACTCACGCGCGGGGCGCGGGCGCTTCTCGCGGAGCTGAACGGCGTCGGCGCCGCCTTCGAAGGCGAGGCGCGCGAGCGTGACGTGGTCGAAATGGGTCTGAAGGACTTCGTCCGTGATGACGTGTAGACGCGGTAATTGCCGCATCGCCAAATCCCTCCGCCGGCATTATCCGGATCAGGTTCGCGGGACTCTCTCAGGCCCAACGCACAGCGCGCTGGACCACCCCGTCGGCGATTGAAAACGCGGCGACTATCGCAGAGCGGATCGCTCCGCACAAGCCGTGTCAGGGCGTCGTCACGTTTGCGAAGTTGTCGACGAACTCGACACGGTCGAGCAGGCGCGACACGTCGTACTCGGGGTCGCCGACGAGGATGCCGGTCGAGTGGCCGCGGATCGTGCCGTCGGAGACGTCGGCCTGCGCGAGCGTCCGGAGCAGTAAGCCCACGCCCTCGTTGTCGGCGAGCTCGAAGCGCGACATCGCGAGCGTCGCCTCCGGTTCTACGATGATGCCGGTGGGGACGATGCCCGCGTCCATCCGTGCGCCGCGGATCAGCGCGCCCGTCATGGTGAGTTGCCCGCCGACGCGCACGGCGACGATCTCGGGTCCGCTGTCCGCGAGGCGCGCGCGATCCATCACCACCACCGCGCGGTCTCCGACGCTCAATCCCGTGACGCCGCAGCCCTGAACGTCGACGTGTTCGAGGCGAGCCTCAGATCCGTCGCGCACGTCGATCCCGTGCCCCTCGCCGTCCGACACTACGACCCGCACGAACTCTCCGGTCCCGCCGCTCGTGAGGTAGAGGCTCTTGGTGACCGGCGCCTCCGGGCCGGAGCGCTCGGTCCCGACGATCACGACGTCGCTCATGTCGGCGTGCGCGCCCTCGCGTACCAGAACGCCCGCGCCTCGGTTGCCGATCGACTCCACGCGCTGCAGCGTCCCCTGCGCGCCGGTCGTGAGGCGGAGCCCGTCACCGAGCAAGCCGTCCGTGTTGGGCATCGTCTCGCGAACGACGAGATCGACGACGTCGAGGACGGAGTCGCGCACCGCGATCACGCCGGTGTCGCGGTTGCGTGCGACGAATGCGCGCTGCAACGTGAGGTGCGCTTCGTCTTCCACGATGATGCCCTCACCGCTGTCCCCGTCCGTCGCGCGGCCGAGCGTGTCGACGACCGTGAGGTCGGCGATCGCGACGGTCGTCCCGCGCATCAACAGCCCGACGTGTTGGTTGGCGGCGAGCCACACGCGCTCCCCGTCGACGCACGCGTCCTCGAAGACGCTCATCCCTTCGCCGTCGAGATCGTTCGCGGGGCGCGCGCGCGTCCCGTGGACGACGACGTCCTCGAGCACGCCGTACGCTCCACGGCGGAAGAACAAGCCGATCGTTCGGCTGTCCTCGACCACCGCGCGCTGAGCCTTCAGGCGTCGTCGGCGCGACCGTGGT
>JAUHYN010000662.1 GCA_030426505.1 bacterium
GCTGCTGAGCATGGTCGATCTGGCGCTGTATCAGGTCAAGGAACGCCCGGCGGTGTGTGTCGACTATCGCGGCGCGGATGTCTGCGGCATGGGGCGAACTGCGTAGTGACTCCACCGAATCGGTCTGACCGGAGGATTCGATCAACGCCAGAATGGCCGATCGCAACGCGGGAGACCGGCTCCACGACCTTCACCGTCCCCGAGCTCGCGTTCGATCTCTTCTACCCGGGCCAGTACCGGCGACGCGTCCGCTCGGCGCGCCTGACCATCCCGTGCGTCGCGGGTCCGTACACGAACGTCAGCGCAACGATGTCGCTCGTCGACAGCCGGATGCGCGTGCGCCCCGACGTCGCCGACGCCGCGCTCGAGCTCGTGCCCGCCACGCGCTCGACGCTGGTCGCCGCGAGCAGCGGCCAGAACGACGCGGGCGTGTTCCGCCTCGACTTCCGCGACGAGCGGTACATGCCGTTCGAGGGCGCGGGCGCGGTCGAGAGCACGTGGCGGATCGAGCTGCCCCGCAGCTTCCGCCCGTTCGACTACGGCACCATCACCGACGTCGTCCTCCACCTCAGCTACACCGCCGAGTACGACGGCGCGTTCCGCGACGCCGTCGAAGGCGCCAACGCGCGCGTCGAGAGCGCGCTGCGCACTACGCTCACCTCCGGGTCGTTGCGTCGCGCGCTGAGCCTGCGCCAGGAGTTCTCGACCGCCTACCACCGGCTCACGCACGGCGCGGTCGGCGCGCCGGTTTCGCTGGAGCTCACCGCGCAACACTTCCCGTTGCTCGTGTCGGGGCGGCCGCTCGCCGTGTCCCGCGCGGTGCTCGTCCTCGGCATCCACCAGGACCGGCTCCGCGACGCGAGTGGCGCGCTCCCCCCGAACGGGGTGGAGCTGCGCGTGGAGCGCGGCGGGCGCACGGTCGATCTCACGGCGTTCACCGAGAACCCGTCGATGGGTGGGCTGCTCACCGCGGAGCTCGGGGGGCCACTATTCGGCGGCTTCGACCCGACCAGCGGCGAGACACTCACGCTCACGGTCATCGACCCCGGCATCCTCGCGCCGTCGGGCTCGAGCGAGGCGATCGACACCACGCGCCTCCGAGACGCGACGCTCTACCTGGAGTACGGGCTCGCCTGACTCACGGCCCCATCGGATAGATCTCGACGCGCGCGTCCTGCGGCAAGATCGCGGACGCCGTGCGCTCGACGACGATGATGTCGTCGGCGCCGTCCTGATCGATGTCGACCAACAACAGCTCCGGGTCCACCAGCTCGGGCACCGGGAGATCGAAGTCCCCCGCGACGCGGCGGCCGCGGGTCTCGCGGCCGAGCACGCTCCACACCGCGTAGCGTGACGCCTCGAAGGTGTCGACGCGCGGGCGCGTGAAGAGCGAGACGACGTCCAGCGCTTCGTCGCCGTCGATTTCTCCGCCGCGGTTGCGCACCGGCGGCGCGGGCGGGGAGTCGAGGCCGGCCATCACCAACTCGAAGCCGTCTTCGGTGCGCGCGACCTTCAACCGCGACACCACGAAGTCGTTCACCGACAGCTGCGTGCCGAGGAGGAGCGCGTCGCTCCCGTTGATCCGCGGCGAGAAGCTCATGCCGCTCGAGATCGCGTACCACTCGCGCAGCGCGAACATGTTCGGCTCGAGCTCGGCGGCGACCACCAGCCCGAGGTTCGGCTGGTTGAGGACGAGCATCCGGACGAGGCCGCCGCGATCGTCGCTCACGCACCCCGCGGAGACGGTGTCGATGCGGCCGCCGAACGACGCGACGCGCAACCCTGTCGCGTCGTAAATCGCGGCGTCCGGTGCGTCGTAGCTGACGATCACGAAGGGCCCCATCGCGTCGTCGACGCAGGGGCCCGCGGGGTGGATCGAGAACGGCGCCGCGCCGACCGCGCCGGCCGGCGGTTCGTACACGGTCGAGAACAGCGGCGCGCCGTCCGGCGTGAACTCGTACCACTCGCTCTCCGTGACCACGACGGGGCGTTCGCGGCCGGTCGAGTTGGAGAGAAGCCCGATCACCGCGTCGAAGCCGTTGACCGACTGCGAGTAGCGCATCTGGAGATCGCCGTTCGCGGCGCGCCACACGAACACCACGCGCCGCGTTCCGGGGAGGCCGCCGCTGGTGAGCGCGACGAAGCCAGGCTCCGCGTTGGGGCCGATGCGCCCGCCGCGCACGTCGATCACGCGCCCCTCGATCGAGTGGACCTCGGGCGCCGGGACCACGAAGCCGGGGATCGGGACCTCGTCGTCCTCGGCCCAGCGAACGCGCACGTCGAGCACGAACGGGCCCGCGCGCGTGGGGAGCTGCACGTCGATCGAGACGCGCCCCTCGCCGTCGCTCGTGCTGCGCCCGATCGGGCCTTCGCCGGACGCGCCGACGACCTGCCACCGGACGTCCGCGCCGGGGAGCGGTTGGCCGAGGAAGTCGACGATGGTCACCACCACGGGCGCGGTGAGCGACTCGCCGAGGGTCTGTTGGATCGACGAAGCGATCGTCGCCGTGCGTGAGACCGGGCGGCCGCGGATCTCGAGCTCGGTGTCCTCCTCGATCTCGCCCGCTTCTGCGCAGCCCACGACGACGCGGTCACCGTTGGCGTCGACGCCCTCCGCGACGAAGACCTTCGGCGCGACGCGGTCGATGTCGGCGAGCGGCGTGATCTCGAGCTCGCGCTCCGCGATGGAGGCGACACGGCTCGCGCGGATCAGCTCGTCGTCGATCTGCGAGAACGCGAGATCCTCGCAGGTGAACGGCGCACCGGCGGGAGGGACGTAGATCGCGAGCGAAGTGTCCGCGACGTGCGCGCGGTACGCGGGCGGGACGTCGAACCGGACGGAGATCTCCGGGTCGCCGCAGGCCGCGAGCAGGAGAACGATCGGGAGCGCGCGCCTCACCGGTCGACCTCGAACGTCCCGCCGACCGTCGGCCCCGGCTCGTTGGTCGCGGCGAACACCGCCGCGCCCGCGCCGACCGCGACCACGGTGCCCGCGATCGCCCAGACCCACCACCGGCCGTACCAGGGCTCGGGGGGCTCGTACTGCAAGGCGACTTGCCGGGGCCGATCCGGCGAACCGAACACGAGCACCTCGTTCTTCTTGCGGTCCGTGGCGACGAGGTACAGCTCGAGCACCTCGGACGCGCGCGCGTCGGGCGCGGCGGCGGGGAGCTCGACGCGGGTCGGGCGCTCCCCGCGGTCCGGTAGCGTGACGGCGCGCTCCGCGAAGCTCGGCGTGCCGCGGCGGCGGTAGTACAGGCGCGCGCCGACCAGGAAGTCTTCGGGATCGGCGACGACCTCGACGTCGACCGGGACGGGCTGATCCACGAAGAGGTCGCGCGGCCAACTCACGTCGACGCTGGGGGCCGGCCTCGAGAGGCTCTTCTTGCGGGCCTCCTCGAAGACGAAGGTCACCTTCGGCGACAGCGTGTAGCTGATGGCCCGACCGGGATCGAGCGCGAGCATCTTGGAGAACGCCGCGATCGCGTCCTTCGAGTTCTCCAGGTAGGCGTAGGCGATGCCGAGCTGTTCGTAGAGCTGGACGTGCTGCTCGTGGGTGAGCGGGCCGCGGTCTTCGAGGCCCTCGAGGATCGTGACGGCGTCGCCGGGGCGGAACTCCGCGAGCGCAGTGGCTGCACGGTCCAGCGTGTCGCCGGCGTTGCCGACGATCAGCGCGGCGATGAGGAGCGCTCCGCCCATCCCTTTCGAAGCTAGCCGTTCTGACCGCGGTCCGCGAGCGGCGCGTGCGGCGTCGCGTCGCCGAGCGCGCGCTCGGCGGCGTCGCGCTGGGCGCGGGGGACGAGGAGGACGACGCTCGCGAGGCTCGGGTGGCCGTCCTTCAGGGCCTCCACGATGGCGGTCACGACGACGCGCGTGGGGAGGCGGGCGTGGACGGTGCCGAGCGGCTCGAAGACCAGGCGCTCGAGGCGGCGCTTCGCGGCGACCTCGAGGGCGGCGGCCACGGCGCGGTCGATCCAAGCGGGGTTCGTGGTGGGGTCGGCGCAGAGGTCGTGGACGACGGCGAGGAGGCGGCCGCCGGCGTCGACGACGGTCCCGGGGCGGTGCGGCTCGAAGCGCGCGACGTCCTCGAGGATCCGGATGGAAGGATCGAACGGCCGGTCCGGGATCCACGCGGGCGCGGAGAGCACGAGGTGCGTGTCTTCTTCGACGACACGCACGACGTGTCGAAGGATCGGATCGTCCGCCGCGGCGAGCTCGACGGACACGCCCCCGACGCGAGCGAAATCTGCGAGTGCTCCGGGCACGAGCGTCAAGTGGGGGATCGTACGCACGGCGGTCGGGATCGTTCCTTCCACCCGCGGGATCGTTTGGCAACGGGACAAGGGTGCGAACGTTGACGGGATCGTCGGGTATGCGTAGATTGCCGCCGAACCGCGCCGAGGAAGTGCCTGGAGCATTTCGTAAGGGTTATCAGCAAGGGGCGGCAGGGAGCGCATTCATCATGGAATCCATCCGGGTCTCCGGCATCATTCCGGCATCAACTGAACGGGTTTACAGCGCTTGGTTGGACAGCGCCGAGCACTCCGCCTTCACGGGCGGCAAGCCCGCGGAGATCTCGGATCAACCGGGTGGGGCGTTCAAGGCGTTCGACGGCTACATCAGCGGGACGAACACCGAGCTGAAGAAGCACAAGAAGATCATCCAGGCCTGGCGGACGACGGACTTCCCGGACGACGCCGAGCCCTCGCGGCTGGAGATCGTGCTGCGGCGCCGCGACGACGGCACCACGGAGATCACGATCCTCCACACGAACATCCCCGACGGCCTCGGGCACAAGTTCGAGACCGGCTGGGTCGACATGTACCTCACGCCGATGCGCCGGTACTTCACGGAGCTGGCCGAGGCCGAGAAGCGCGCCGCGGCGCGCAAGCTCCAGATGGAGGCGCAGAAGGCCGAGCGCGAGGCGCGCCGGGCCGAGCAGGCCGCCGAGCGCGCGAAGGCCGCGGCGGAGCGCCTGAAGATCCAGAACGCGAAGCGCGCCGAGGCGCAGAAGAAGCGCGAGGAAGAGCGCAAGAAGCGCGAAGAGAAGCGCCGGATCGAGAAGGCGAAGCGCGAGGAGGCGCGCCGCAAGGCCGCCGAGAAGAAGCGGATCGAGCGCGAGAAGAAGGCGGAGAAGCGGCGCCAGGACCAGGAGAAGAAGCGCCTCGCGAAGCAGA
>JAUHYN010000663.1 GCA_030426505.1 bacterium
TTGGCGATCTTCTCGATCTCCTTGTCGAGCTCGAGCGCTGTCGTGCCGTAGAACAACTCTTCGCGGTCGAAGTTCATCACCTGGTAAACGACGAGCTTCTCGGACACTCGGCTTGACGTAGCGAGCCTCCGTCTTTACGTCAAGGCGCCGCCTAGGTTAGGAGCGCGCACCGCGATGCCGATCTACGAGTACAAGTGTACCGCCTGCGAAGAGGAGCAGGAGTTCAACCAGAAGATGTCCGACCCCGCCCTCGTGACGTGTCCGAAGTGCGGCAAAGACGCCCTGGAGCGCCTCGTATCGGCCTCCTCGTTCGCGCTGAAGGGCGGCGGCTGGTACGCCGACGGCTACGGCGCGTCGGCGTCGGGCGGCAAGAAGGGCTCGGACGGCGGGTCCTCGACGAGCAGCGCGACGACGTCGTCGTCCTCGGCTTCGTCGTCTTCGAGCACGTCCTCTTCGTCGTCCACCTCGTCGTCGGACACGAAGAAGGCCACGAAGTCGTCGGACTGAGCCCCCGCGTCCCCACGGGCCTCCGGTGAAGCCCCGCTCCGGCCGGGGCACGACTTTCATTGCCTTGGTCTTCGCGATGTGGCTATAGCTCGCCGCGCATGGAGGGCCAGGTCCTGGACGTCACCCGATACTACGCGGGTGCCTCGCTCATGCTGCCGGAGCTCATCTTGGGCTTCGGCGCCGCGATCCTCTTGGTCTTCGAGGCGTTCGCCAAAGAGACGAAGAGCATCCGCCGTCCCGCGATGTTCGCGGCCGTCCTTCTGGCCGGCGCGCTCGCCGCGTCGATCCTCGTCTCCGGGGAACGGGCGACGCTCTTCTCGGGGATGGTCGTCGTCGATCCGTTCGTCGACTTCTTCCGGGTCTTCGCGTGCGTGGCCGGTCTCCTCGGCGTGCTGATCAGCCTGCGGAGCGACGAGATCGAGGCCGCCACCGGCGGCGAGTACTACTCGATGTTCATCGCGCTGGTCCTCGGCATGATGCTAATGGGATCGGCGTCGGACCTCGCGATGATGTTCATCGCGGTCGAGCTCGTCTCGCTGATGTCCTACGTCCTCGCCGGCTTCCGGAAGCACGACCGCAAGGGCGCCGAAGCCGCGCTCAAGTACGTCATCTACGGCGGCGCCGCGTCGGGCGTCATGGTGTTCGGCTTCTCGCTCCTGTACGGCATCACCGGCCACACGCAGCTGTCGCTCATCAACCAGGAGGTCATGCGCTTCGCCTCCGAGGCCGCGCTCGTCAGCCTCTCGGACCTCACGAAGACCGCCTCGATGCCGCCCGCGCTGACCGCCGGGATGATCCTCGCGTTCGCCGGCTTCGCCTACAAGATCGCCGCGGTCCCGCTCCACATGTGGAGCCCGGACGTCTACGAGGGCGCGCCGACCCCGTTCACCGCGTTCCTGTCGACCGGCCCCAAGGCCGCCGGCTTCGCGGTCCTCCTGCGCTTCTTCGTCGTCGGCTTCTCGGACCAGGCCTCGTTCGCGAACAACCTCCTGGTCGACATCAGCACCCTGCCCTGGCTGGTGCTCGTCATCGTCGTGTCGATCGCCACGATGACCCTCGGCAACCTCGCCGCGATCGGCCAGTCGAACATCAAGCGCTTCCTCGCGTACTCGTCGATCGCCCACGCGGGTTACGCGCTGATCGGCCTCGCGGCGTTCTCGCGCACCGGCGCGGCGAGCGTGCTGCTGTACATGGCGGTCTACCTCGTCATGAACATCGGCAGCTTCTTCGTGGTCATCTGGGTCCGCGAGAAGACCGGCAGCGAGCTCATCGACGACTACAAGGGCATGGGCACGCGGAACCCGTTCGTGTGCGTGGTGCTCACGCTGTGCTTCGTCTCGCTGACGGGGCTCCCGCCGCTCGCCGGCTTCATCGCGAAGTACAAGCTCTTCGCGGCCGCGCTCGAGCGGGCGTTCGACTTCGAGCCCCTCGCGCGCTGCGCGCCGGACGTCGTGGCGAACATGGGGATGGTCGCGAAGGCCAACTGCGCGCTGTCGGGCTCGGGCCTGTTCTACGCGCTCGGCATCGCCGCCGTCGTGAACAGCGCGATCTCGCTCTACTATTACTTCCGCGTGGTCCGGAAGATGTTCCTCGAGAAGCCGGACGACCCGACGCCGATCCCCACGGACGGCCTCGCGAAGGCGGTGCTCATCCCGGTGACCGCGCTGCTCCTCTTCTTCGGCCTGTTCCCGGACAGCCTCGACCGCGCGACCGTCGCGGCGATCGAGTTCAAGCGGCCCACGATGGCGGAGATCGAGAAGATGCCCACGCCGTCGATGCCGGCCGAGGCGAAGACCGACGCCGAGGGCGAAGACGCCCAGGCTAGCGCCGAATAGGCGATCCGACGACGCCCGTCTCCGAGCGTCGTTCACACATCACAATCGAAGAGACGGCGCTCGGCGCGCCGTCGTCGTCAGCTGTTGAGTTGGTCCTTGAGGACCTGCGACGGCTTGAACGTCAGCACGCGCCGCGCGCTGATCTCGATGAAGCGCCCGGTCTGCGGGTTGCGGCCGATGCGCGCCTTCTTCTCGCGCACGACGAAGTTCCCGAAGCCGGAGATCTTCACCGCCTCGCCGCGCGAGAGCGTCTCCTTCACGGCCTCGAAGAGCATGTCCATGATCTCCGCGGAGTCGCGGCGCGAGAGCCCGCCGATGCGGCTGTACACCGCCTCGACGAAGTCGGCCTTGGTGAGTGTCTTCCCGACGACCTCGGAGCTGAAGTTGGTGGGCGTTCCGTCTGCCATCTCGTGTTCCTTCTAAGGCGCACCCCGAGGCGCGCATCAATCTTCCTCGGCCGCCTCCAAGAGGCCGGCGATGATCTGTCGCATCTGCGCGAGCTTCGCCGCGGGGACCTGGAGCCCCGGCGCGGCCGTGCCCGTCGTCGCGAGGCTCGTGGGGAGCCCCGTCGCGCCGCGGCGCCGACTGTCGCGAATCAACTCGCGCGCGCGCGCCACCGTGAGCTGCTCCTCGTAGCGCAGCCGCTTGATCTGCAGCAGCACCGCGACGTCCTGGCGCCGGTAGCGACGCTGCCGCGAGCTCGTCTTCTCGGGCTTCACCCAGGAGAACTCGTTCTCCCAGTAGCGCAGCACGTACGGCTTCACCCCGACGATGTCCGCGACCTCCCCGATCTTGAAGAACGCCTGGTCCGGCGGGATCCGCGGGTCGTCCGCCGACTCGGTGGGATCGTCCGAGTGCGGCGCTTCGTCGTCGTCGTCGTCGTCCGAGGCGTCGCGCGCGTCGAGGATCGGCTCGGGGACGAGCGTGTCATCGATCCCGATGGCGGACACCGCGTCGACGTGGGTCGCTTGGCCCGGTTCGGAGGGGACGTCGGAGGCCGCCTCCGCGTCCTCCACCTCGGGTGAGGACGCGACATCGGACTCGACGCGCGTGGGGCGACCGGAACGGGAGATCAGGTCCAGCTGGTCGACGCCCGGTCGAACCGCCTTCAGAGCGAGGTCGGCGTCGAACACCGCACCCCCGTTTTCCTCACCGGTCATCGGGTGGTGCGAGTCTGCCCGCCAACCGGATCGCGGTCAAGGGAGCCTCGGTCTCAACCCCCCAGAACGTCTATGGATTACGGATCGAACGCGAGGCTGCGGACGATGCCGTCGATCTGGGCGTCCATCGCCTTCTTCGTCTTGGGCAGGGCGAGCCCCGTCATGTTCACCGTGTAGATCGCCCGGTCCTTGCACCCGATCCAACACAGGCTCACGAGCGCCGTCTTGTTCTGGCCTTCGTGGGTGAACTCCGTGAACAGGCCCGGCACCCCCTCGATCTCGCGCGGCGTCTGCTGCGTGGGCTTGCCCCTCACGCGCGCGACCAGTTCGCGGGCCGAGCGCTTGAGCGCTTCGTCCGTCTCTTCGTCTTCGGCGCGCGCCGTGACGTTGACCGTCAGCGTCCGCCGGAATTGGGCGGACTGCGACTTCGCCATCGTGGGGCCGACGGAGAGCGCTTCCTTTTCGTCCTTGGTCCCCATGGCGATGAACATCATCGGCACCATGGCGTCGTCGCCGTCGGGGAGGTCGAGCCGAAGCAGGCCGAGGTCGAGCTTCATGCCCCCCTGTTTGCCACGCTCGGGCCTAGCGCGCCAGCAACGAGGCGGCCACGCTCGGGCCT
This sequence comes from bacterium, assembly GCA_030426505.1. Taxonomy (GTDB): domain Bacteria; phylum Myxococcota; class Kuafuiibacteriia; order Kuafuiibacteriales; family Kuafuiibacteriaceae; genus JAUHYN01. The sequence continues at coordinate 4,122 of JAUHYN010000663.1, forward strand.
AGCGCGCCAGCAACGAGGCGGCGACGCTCGAGCCTCAGCGCGCCAGCAGCGAGGCGGCCACAGATCGAGCCGCGGAACGCACGCGATCGAACGCGTCGCCCGGGCGCTGGGTCGCCGTCACGGAGAACACGCCGCGCGGCGACGGCACGTAGAGCACGAGGTGTTGGATGTCCTGGCCGTGGTTCGGATCGCGGATCTGGTACTCGAGGGCCGCGAGCTCCTGGGAGGCGACGGACACCGGCGAGCCCGTGAGGAACGTGAAGCCGTCGAAGGCCTTCTCGAGCGATCCCTTGTCGTGTTCGGCGACCGCCTTCGGGTCCGCGTCGACGTCGACGTCGAGGCGTAGCTGCACGAGGAGGTTGCCGGCGAAGCGGACGCCGTCGACCTCCTCCACCTGCTGCTCCGCGATCATGCAGGACGTGAGGGCCCAGCCCTCGGGGATCGGGAAGTGCGCGCCGTCGGCCATCGGGCGCTAGCTCACTTCGGTTAGGGCGAGTTTGTCCAGCCTCGCGGACGCCGGCATCGCGACCTCGAAGCGGCGACCGCCGCTCGCGACCGTGTACTTGTAGCCATTGTCGTCCGTGCGGCCGACCAGCGTCGCCTTCGCCGACGCGGGCAGCGCGCCGGTGAGCGCCTCGAGGTGGTTGCGGACGAACTCCTCCGCCATCGAGCCGAGGCGCCGCGCGCCGAGGTCCATCGTGACGCTGTCGAAGTCCGCGGTCGGGCGGCCCGAGGCGTCGACGACCACGGAGAACTTCCCACCGCCGTCGAGGCGACCGGTGACGACCATCTCGCCGAAGCGGGTCGGGTCGTCGTTGGGCTTCGACTGCACGTCGATGTTCTTGAGCTTCGGCGGCTTGTCGCTCATCGACGCCGGCACGAAGCCGTACATCTCGTAGACCTGGCTCCAGACCGCGTTGACCACTTCCTGGCCGATCTCGCCGGCGCGGTCGCTCGACACGGTCATCACGTCCACGCGCTGCTCGCGGAGGCCCTGCTCGAACTTCGGCTGCGCGACTTCGCGCAGCGCCGCGTCCGAGATCGGCTTC
>JAUHYN010000664.1 GCA_030426505.1 bacterium
TTGTGGAAGCGGGCGACATTAACGACACCACTCTTGAATTTGCAGTCACAGCATCCGATGCGGGCTTCAACGGAGACGTCGACGTCACCTTTAACGCCACCGGCGCGCCGGGCCAGACGCAGACGCCGATGCAGTACCTGCCGTTGATGGACGGCGAGCCGCCGAGATTGATCACTGCGGTCGACAGCGGCCACGGCAAACACGTCGCGCTCACCTACGGGCGCTCCGCCGATCACTACCTGCGCGATCGGATCGAGGGGCGCGCGTGGCGGACGAAGCTGCCTTTCCACGTCACCGTGGTCGACCGCCTCGAAGTCTTCGACCGCGTCGCGGACCGGAGCATTCGCTCGGACTACCGCTATCACGACGGGTTCTTCGACAGCGCGGCGCGGAGGTTCCGCGGGTTCTCGTTCGTCGAGCGCTTCGACAACACGTCCCGCGACGAAGACAGCCCGGCGTCGACGCCGCTCTGCGCGCGGATGTGGTTCCACAACGGATCGCCGACGCGCTACCCGAGCGCGCTCGAGGGCCTGTCGACGTCGGTGATCGACGACGTCGCGCAGCTCGGCGCCGACGACTTCGTCGCCGCGTACGGCGTGCTCGCGGGGCGCGTCGTCCAGACGCAGACCCACGCGCTGACTCCGGAGGGCCTCGTCGATCCCACGCCCTTCGAGCGCCGACAGACGACCTACCGTGTCCGTCGCGTCCAGCGGGGCGTCGACGACGACGGCGCGTGTTTCCTCGTCTTCGCGGACGAAGAGGTCGCGACCACGTTGGAGCGCGACGCTTCCGACCCGCGCGTCGTCCACACCATCGCGCTCGACACGGACGCGGTCGGCAACGTCTCCGCGACGGCGACCGTCGGGTACCCGCGCCACAGCGCTCTGCCGCGCGTGGTCACCGCGCAAGGTGAATTGCACCTAGACGCGCGACGCATCACGTTCGCGAACGTCGATGAAGACGAACGCTACCTGGTCGGGGTCGCCGTCGAAGAGCAGACGTTCGAGCTCGCCGGGTTCGCGCCACCCACGGATCGGAGGTTCGACGCCGCCGAGTTCCGCGCGCTCGCCCTCCCCGCGATCGCGGCGCCGCTCCAACACGGGCGGCCGTTCACCGGCGGCGCGCAGGCGCGCATCGCAGAGTGGAACCGGACGTTCTTCTGGGACGCGTCGCGGACGGCGCCACTCGGTCCCGGGGAGATCGCGTCGCCGGTTCTGCTACACCACTCGGCGTCGGCCTGCTTCGCCGACGCGGAGGTCACCGCGCTCTGGGGCGGGCGCGTGGACGCCGCGCGGCTGCGGTCGGAGGGCGGGTACGTCTTCGCCGACGGCTACTGGTGGAGAGAGAGCGCGCCGCTTTTGTACGCCGAAGCGGATCGCTTCCACCTCGTCATCGGGGAGGCCGACCGAGACGCGCCCACCGCGGCGCCGGCGGTGACGTTCCGGTACGACGCTCACCTGCAGACCGTCGTAGAGGCGACCGACGCCACCGGCCACGGCACACGCGCCGCGCGCGCGGACGGCACCGACGCGATGGACTACCACGTGATGGGGCCGGACCGGATCGTCGATCCGAACGGTGCGGTCGCGGAGGTCCTGTACGATGCGCTGGGGATCGCGATCGCGACGACCGCATACGGCGAGAGCCTCGACGCGAGCGGGCGCCTCCAGCCACACGGTCACGCGCCGCTCGATACGTACCGGCCGATCGCGGAGCCGCGCGTCGCCGACGCGTTGGCGAACCCGGAGCGCTACGCGCAGGGCGCAGCGCGCGTCCACCTCTACGACCTCGACGCGTGGTCGCTCGAGGTCCCGATCCGCGCGGTCACGATCGAGCGTGAGCTCCCGGTCGACGACGGCGAAGGCAACGTCACGGCGGACAGCCCGCTCCGTGTCGCCGTCACGTACTTCGACGGCTTCGGGCGCGAGCTGCAATCCAAGCTACGCGTGGAAGGCGGCCCGGCGATTCAACGCGACCCCGACGGCACCCTCGTCCTCGGGGACGACGGGCGGCCAGCGACGGAGGACGTCGCGACGCGGTGGCGTTCGTCGGGGCACACGGTCTACGACCAGGGCCAGCGCGTCGTCCGCACGCACGACCCGTTCTTCTCGCCCACGCCCGCCTACGAATCGGACGCGGTGCTGCGATCGCTCGGCATACCGACCACGACGGAGTACGACGCGCTCGGGCGACCGACTCGGGTCCTCCTCGCGAATGGTACTGAGTCGCGCGCCGAGTACCGCACGTGGTCGACGCTGGAGCTCGACCCGAACGACGCCGTTGAGGGCACACCTTACGCGGCGCTGCGCGACGCGATCACCCTCCCGAACCACCCGGAGCGCCGCGCGCTGGAGAAGGCGCGCGCCCACCGCGACACGCCGGTGGTGACACACGTCGATCCGTTCGGACGCGAAGTCGCGATCACGGAGACGGACGAACGCGACGTCGTGCGCCGCGTGGTGACGCGCCTCGATGCGCTCGGGGCCGCGCACACCGTCGTCGACGCGCGCGAGCACGAGGCCCTCTTCTACGACCGCGACATGCTCGGGCGCGTCGTCTACGAGCGGAGCCAAGACGCGGGCGAGCGATGGACGCTCCCGAACCGCGACGACGAAGCGAGCCGTACGTGGGACGCGCGCGGGGTCGAACAACACTTCGAGTTCGATCGCTTGAATCGCGTGCGGGCGCGCCACGTCCGCGAAGGGAGCGCTCCGTGGCGCACCGCCGAGCGGATGCGCTACGGCGACGACCCATCGATCGCGAATGGGCGAGATCGCAATGCGATCGGTCGGCTCGTCGAACACGACGACCCGGCGGGGACCGCCGTCGTGCTCGCGTTCGATCCGGCGGGCAACGCGCTCCGTCAGACCAAGCAGCTCACACGCGACGTCACGCCCCTCCCGGACTGGGCGGCCGGCACCGTGCCGATGGACGGCACGGTCCACGCGACGTCGCGGCGGTACGACGCGTTGGGGCGCGTCCTCGAGGAGCGCTGCCCCGACGGCACCACCCGCACGCAGTCGTACCACCCGAGCGGCGGTATCGCGTCGGTGCGGATCTCGAGCGACGACGGCGCGCTCACCGACGTCCCGATCGTCCGCGAGACGACGTTCGACGCGTTCGGCGCGCGCGCGTCCGTCACGCTCGGCAACGACATCCGCGTCCGCAACGTGCGCGACGAGGTCCGACGACTCCGTAACCTCGTCGCCGAGACGGTGGCGGAGCGCGCCGACGGATCGGCGCGGCGCACGTTCCAGAACCTGGAGTACACGTACGATCCCGTCGGAAACCTCGTGTACGCGGTCGACCGCGCGCAGGCCACGGGCCCGTTCGTCCTCGGCGCACCGGTCGCCGCCGAGAACGACTACACGTACGACGCGTTCTACCGCATCACCACCGCCACCGGGCGGACGCACCGCGCCCTCACGCGCGCCGACGCGCGACGCACGCGCGCGCCGTTCGTGACACTCGACGACGGGAGTCAGCTTCGTCGCTACACCCGCTCGTACACGTACGACCTCGCGGGGAACCTCCGTCAGATGCGGAACGTCGTGCAGGAGCCGTCGGGGGACGTCGCGAGCGACTGGACGCGCGCGTTCTGGGTCTCGGAGCGCTCCAATCGATCGCTCCCTCGCGACGAGCTCCCCGGCGGGCTGCTGCCGGATCCCGAGGATCACTTCGACGCCGGCGGGAACTGCGTTCGACTGCCGAACCTCCGGCGCGTCGAGTACGACGATCGCAATCGGATCCGCCGCGCGGTGATCATCGATCGCAGCGCGGAGGGCCGCGCCGACGACGAGGAAATCTACGTGTACGGCGGGGCCGGCCTGCGGACGCGCAAGGTGACGCGCACGGTCGGACAGGACGACGTCGTGCGTGAGGTCGAGACCGCGTACCTCGACGGCTGCGAGATCACGACGGTGCGGAGTGACGGTTCGTTCGTCGAGCGCCGACGGACGTCGCACGTCGCGGACGAGTCGGGGCGTTGGGCGATCATCCACCGCGACGACTCCGGCACCCAGACGCGGTACCAAATCCCGACGCACCTCGGTTCCGCGCGGCTCGAGATGAACGAGGCGGGCGGCATCATCGGCTACGAGGAGTACTTCCCGTACGGCGGCACCGCGTTCATGGCGGCGCGCGACGAGAATGACCTCGCGCTGAAGCGTCACCGCTTCGCGGGGAAGGAGCGCGACGACGCGACCGGCCTCTACGACTTCGGCCACCGCATGTACGCGCCTTGGCACGCGCGGTGGCTGACGCCGGATCCGTCGGGGCCCGAGGACGGCGTCAACCTCTACCAGTTCGTCCACGGCAACCCGGTGAACCTGAAGGACCCGGACGGCCTCGACACGCGGGGGGTGACGCGGCGGTACGTCACGTACGACCAGGTCCCGGAGACCATCCGGAGCCTCCGCGGACCAACACAGCGCTTCGCGTACGTGACGCGCGCGTCGCCGGACGGTGAAGGAGGGGTGCGAACCGTCCCGAACCTCGCGACCGAGCTTCGGCGCGGGGACGTCGTGTACATCTACGACCCCAACTACGTGGACAACGTCGAGCGGTTCGGCGAAGAGGGCGCCGCCGCGTACGCCGACGTGATGGAGACGCTCCGCGCCGGATTCTCGAGCACGGACGACGCGGCGAGCGAGGACGAGCCTGCGGGCGCCGGCGGTGAGGGCGCGGGCGGCGCGGGAGGCGAGGACGAGGAAGCCGGAGGCGGCGGAGGTGGCGAAGGCGGCGGCGGCGGCGGTGAAGGCGGCGCGCCGGGGGGATCGGGCGGCGGCGGCGGATCGGGTTCGGGCGGCGGTTCCGGTTCGGGAACGGGTGGGGGCTCGGGCTCGGGCTCGGGCGCCGGCTCGGGCTCGGGCGCCGGCTCGGGCTCGGGCGCCGGCTCGGGCTCGGGCTCGGGCTCGGGCGCCGGCTCGGGATCCGGAGCCCGCGAGCGACCGCGACCCGAAGACGCCGCGGCGCGGACTGGCACCGGCGATCCCGACGTCACACCCCCCGAGGGCGCGAGCTTCGGAGATCCTCAGGACGGCGTCGTGGACGGCGATCCGGACGGGACGCTCGGGCCCGAAGCCGTCACGTCCGAGGTCGAAGGCGACGCGACGGGGAGCGGCCCCGGGTCCGGAGGCACCGCGCCGCCCGAAGATGATCTCGAC